>VBMQ01000046.1 GCA_005878375.1 Methanobacteriota archaeon
AGGCGGCGGTCTGGACCGCGGCGTTGAGGTAGACGATCGTGTGCTCCTTCTCCCCGACCCGCCACCCGGCATACCCGCCCACGATCTGCTTGAGAATCCCGTCGAGCGGGATGCCCGCCTCGAGGCACCGCCCGATCGTGACGAGCGGCGGGGGCGTCCGGTGCTGCAGTGTGGACTTGAGGCCCGTGATCGCCGCTTGCGGGTCGACGTCGGACCGGAGCGCGATCATCAGGTCCTGCGGGTACTCGTACGCCTTCCCGAGCGTGCGGTAGAACTTCCAGAGCATGTGGGACAGCTCCTCGGTCTCGAGGTACCGCGCCGCGAGTCGGGCGCTGTGCGCGAGGATCATGTTGTGCCCGAGAAATCCAGGATCCTTCGAGACACCGATCACGAGCGGCTCGAAGACGCGTTCCCGGTCCGTGGAGGCGGCGTGGCGGCGAAGGATGTCGTGGACGGACTCGTAATCCCCCTCGGATAGGCCCCGCTGCAGGGCGTCCATACCGGCATCGGTCCCTGAGGGCGCTTGCTCGTACGCCTCCGGACGGAACGGTTTTGACGCCTGGAGCGTGGTCGCGAGGAAGTGGGCGCCGTTCGCGAGCGGCACGAGGGCCATCGGCATACCGAGCGCCCGGGCGGCCTCCGCGTACGACACCGCCAACGTGAAATTGTGCGCCAGCCGGCCGAGGTCCGCAAGGCTCGCGCGAAGGAGTGCGTGTGACGCACCTGCCAATCCCTCGGTCGTCGCAATCGCGCACAGGAGTGCCGCAGCTCGGTCCGGTTGGCCCGAGGAGACGGCATCCCAGAACGCGGGTTCGGGATCCCCCGCCACGGCGGCGGCTTGCTGCTGCAAATACGTCGCCGTCCAATCGCGCTTGATCAGGCTGAACGAGTATAGGGCGATGAATCGGAGGAGACCGACGGACGCCTCGGGGCCTGCGGCCGTGAACATCTCGCGGGCGGCCTCGACCGTCTGGAGCCCGTGAGGGACCGTGAGCTTCGCATCTTGGTGGTTTGCGCAGACCACGAGGAGGGCATCTGCGACCGGCCAGAAGTTCCCCTCGTCGTGCAGGAGATCGTCGAACAGCGCGATCGCGCGCACGTGGTCGTACGTGTACAAGAGTTGGAGGAACTTCCCGAGGTCGCGCTCGGCCATCCGGTCGACGAAAGCGGTGGCCCTCTTGAGGACTCCGGTGGGCGCGCGATTGACACGGAAGGAATTTCGTCATTCCTATCGGAATATTCGGCGCACGCGTCTTTTTCCGCTCCTCCCGGTCTCCGCCGCCCGGCGAAATTCATGACGGGCGCGGAAGTTCGTTCGGTGCTGGCATCTGGAACTGTTCTAGGGCGGACGATTCTGGACTCCATTGGGGAAACGCCCCTGCTCGAGCTTCCGCGCCTTGCGTCTGCAATCGGGCTGCCTTCTGGGACGCGCCTTCTCGCGAAGGCGGAGCAGCTGAACCCGGGCGGGAGTGTCAAGGACCGGCTCGCGCTGACCCTGATCGAGGACGCGGAGCGCTCCGGTCTTGAACCGGGCGGGACGGTCGTGGAGGCCACGAGCGGGAACACGGGCATCTCGCTCGCGCAGGCGGCGGCGGTGCGCGGCTACCGGCTCATCGTCGTCGCGAGCACGAAGGTAAGCCAGGAGAAGATCCGCATCTTGCGTGCACTCGGGGCCCAGGTCCACGTCACGCCGAACGTCCCGCACGGGAATCCGAACCACTACACGGAAGTCGCGAAACGACTCGCCGCGGCGACCCCGGGGGCCGTCTACCTCGACCAGTTCCACTCCACTGCCAACGTCCGCGTGCACGAGGAGCACACCGGGCCTGAACTCCTAGAACAGGCTCGCCAACTTGCGGGGCGGCTCGATGCGTTCGTCTGCGGCGTCGGCACCGGCGGGACCTTCGTGGGGGTCGCAACGTACCTGCGTCGCGCGTCGCCACGCACCAAGGTCGTGCTCGCGGACCCGAGCGGGTCCGTCTTGGCCGGAGGCGGTCAGTTCCGATCGTATCTCGTGGAGGGAATCGGGGATGACGCTCCGCCACCGTTGTTCGACCCGGCCCTCGTCGATGAGTCCGTGGTCATCTCCGACCGGGACAGCTTCCGCTTCGCTCTGTTGGCGGCGCGGACGGAAGGCCTCCTGATCGGCGGCTCGAGCGGGAACCATTTGGCGGCGGCGGCCGAAGTCGCACTGCGGCTTCCGGCGGGCTCCGTCGTCGGCACGATCTTCCCCGACACGGGTCGCAATTACCTTTCGAAGTTCTTCGACCCGGAGTGGTGCGCGGCGAACGGATTGGCGGGACTCCACGAGGACGGTGGCCGATGAGCGCGCCGTCCGCACCCCGTCCCGGCACGCTCTGCGTCCACGGAGGCGTTGCACCCGACCGGCTGACGGGTGCCCTCGTGCCTCCGCTCGTGCAATCGACGACGTACGCGTGGCCGGACCTCGATCATCCGCCTGCAATCACGTACGCCCGCGCGGGGAACGCGACGGTCGAGAACCTCGAGCGGCGGTTGGCGGTGCTCGAAGGCGGCAGCGACGCGGTCTGTTTCGGCAGCGGGCTGGCGGCGATCGACGCGCTCCTCCGGTGTCTCCCGCGAAACGCGCGGGTCGTGGCGGGGCGGCACCTGTATGGAGGGACGACGAGGCTCCTGCACCGCCTTCACGCCGATCGTCTCCGCGTGGACGTTGTCGACACGACGAACGAGGCCGCACTCCGCACAGCGCTCGAGGCCCCGGCCGACCTCGTGCTCGTCGAGACGCCATCGAACCCGACCCTACAGATCACCGACCTGTTCCTCGCGACTCGATGGGCGCACGAGGCGGGCGCGCTCCTCGCGGTCGACAACACGTTCCTCACGCCCTTGTACCAGCGACCGCTCGACATCGGCGCGGACCTCTCCATCCACAGCACGACGAAATACCTGGACGGACACGACGCGACCCTTGGCGGGGCCGTCGTCCTGCACTCCCGCCACGCGGGCCAAGGCGACGCGCCCGATGGGCCGCTCGCCGCCCGACTCCGGTGGATCCGAAAGGCGAGCGGGGCGGTCCTCGCTCCGTTCGAGGCGTGGTTGACGCTCCAAGGGTCGAAGACGCTCCATCTGAGGACGCGCGAGCAGTGGGGGACCGCGTCCCGACTTGCGAAGCTCGCGAGCGACGATCCAAACATCGAATCCGTCTACTATCCCGGCCTGCCCGACCACGACGGTCACGAGGTCCACCGCCGGCAAGCGAACGGGGACGGGGGCATCCTGGCTGTTGATCTCGGCGGCATTGGTGCGGCGCGGGACTTCGTGTCGCACCTTCGCGTCTTCACGATCGCGGAAAACCTGGGAGCCACGGAATCCGTCGCGACCCATCCGGCGTCAATGACCCATGCGGACCTCCCGCCGGAGCGACGACGTCTTGATGGGATCTCGGATGGCCTCGTACGATTGAGCGTGGGTGTCGAAGACCCCGAAGACTTGGAGGCGGACGTCCGGGTTGCGCTCAACCAGGTCGCGAGGCGACAACCGGTGGTCGCGTGAGCCCCAAGCCACGTCGGTTGGCTGTGGACGTTTACGGGTACGGGCAGGTCGCCCGCGCCTTGCTGCCCATGCTCAAGAGGGCGGAGATCGGAATCGCGACGGTCCGAGACCGCACGCGGATTCGGATTTCCCATCCCGCACGCGGGGGGCGCCGCGTGTTCGTCGACGCGACGAGTCCGCGGTACGACGGCGAGCCCGCGCGAGCGTGGGTGCGACGCCTCGAGGCGGCTTTGTCGGGAGGCACGCCCGTCGTCACGTGTAACAAGGCTCCCCTAGCGATCGCATGGAAACGTCTCGTTGCCGCCGCAAGAGCAGGGCGCACGTCGCTCTCCTGTTCCGCGACAGTCGGAGGCGGGACGCCCGTGCTCCTGTTCCTTCATCGCCTTCATCGTTCCCACGGCGTCGTCCGCGTCGAGGCCCCATTGAATGCGACGACGAACTTCGTCCTCGACCGCGTCGCGAACGGGGCCTCCCTCCCCGATGCGGTCCGCGCGGCGCACCGCGCGGGCTGGGCGGAGTCCGACCCGACTCTCGACCTCGACGGCACGGACGCTCAGGCGAAGGCGGTGATCATCCACAACCTCTTGTTCCCGGAGAAGCGGCCGCTCGCGTTGCTCCCCTCCCGTCCGCGACTGCGACTGAAGGAGGAAGAAATCCGGCACCTGGCAACGTCCTCCGGCGCACCCCGACTCATCGCGACGATCGTCCCGAGTCGCGTCAGGCTCAAGCTCTTGGCAGGCTCCGCCGCCAAAGCGATCCCTGGCGGGTTGGGGGTCGCCGGTGCGCGCGCCGTGCTCCGGGATGGATCGGAGGCGACAATCACTGGTCCCGGAGCTGGACCTCAGGTGACCGCGGGCGCGCTCGTAGGTGATCTACTCGCTCTTCGTGATTCGTTCGACGAAGTGGGGACTCGTCCATGACTCGCGCGCAGGTCGACGTCATCAAGATTGGCGGGTCGATACTCAAGGACGCCTCATCCTATTGGATGGTCGCCCAAGAAGTCGCGGCGCGACTTGCGAGAAATCCCGGATGGTTCGTCGTGTCGGCCGCGCGTGGCATCACGGACGACCTCGAGCGTCTGGCCTGCGCGACAGATATCCGCGACCCCCGCCATCTCCTTGAAAGACAGCGCTTGGCAACCGGGGTTGCGCCCGACTTTGCGTTGGATGTCGAGTTGCGGCGGGCGATGCACGATGTCCGAGCGGGCCGGATGGATCGACTCCTCGCGTGGGGCGAACAGGCGAGCGCAATGGCGTTGCAGGTGCACCTGGCCGAGCTCGGGGCCGACGTGCCAATCGTTGAACTCGCTTCTGAGGGATCTACCGCAGCGCCCCGGTCCGCGCTCGTCCCGGGCTTCTACCTCCGAGAAACCTCAGGCGGCGTCCGTCTCCTCCCTCGCGGGGGGAGCGACATCAGCGCCGTCCTCGCGGCAATCCGTCTGGCAGCGCGCACGGTCCGCTTCTGGAAGGAGGGGGGCGGCATTCGTGTGGGCGCCGCTCGGGTTCCCGAGATCGACGCGTCCTCCCTCCTGCCCCGGCTCACGGGAACGATTCGGCCCCTGCATCCCGAGGCCCTGACGCTCGCGGCTCGTTGGGGGATCGATCTGATCCTCGAAGATCCGTTCGGCGACGATCCGCCGACGCGCGTCCGTTCCCGATCGACGCGAATCCGACCTGACCTTCCCTTGGCGGCGACGGCGGAGCCATACGGTGGTTCGGAAGGATGCACCCGTCCAGAACCCTCCACCGGAGGTCATCCGTGAAGCGCGTGGACGTCGCGGTCCTCGGGGCGACCGGTGCCGTTGGTCAGCGATTCGTTCGGCTCCTCGAATGTCATCCTTGGTTTCGGCTCACGGAAGTCGTCGCGAGCGACCGGCGCGCAGGCGAGCCCTATGCCGATGCCGTGCGCTGGATCGACGGGCCCCTTCCTCCCGATGCACGGGAATTGCCCCTTCGCCGGGGTTCGGACGACCTGGACGCCGAGGTGTGTTTCAGCGCATTGCCCGGCGGGAGGGCCGGGCCCCTCGAACGTTCTCTAGCCGCGCGCGGGTATCCCGTGTTCACGAACGCACGGGACCTCCGTCTTGAGCCCGAGGTACCCCTCGTGGTTCCCGAGATCAATTCGGGCCACATCGCTCTCGTGGACCGCCAGCGAGGGACCGGGCGGCACGGGTTCGTGGTCGCGAACGGGAATTGCACAGCGATCATCCTCTCGCTCGCGCTCAAACCGCTCGTCGATGCCTTCGGCGTAGACCGGTGCAGCGTCGTCTCGTTCCAAGCGGTGAGCGGGGCGGGGTATCCGGGCGTCCCAAGCCTCGACATCGCGGACAACGTCATCCCGTTTATCGAAGGAGAAGAAGGAAAGGTGGAAGCGGAAGTTCCGAAGATCCTCGGTCGCATCGAAAACGACCATGTGGCCCCCGCCGGCGTGACGGTCAGCGCGACGTGCGCTCGGGTCCCTGTCCTCGAGGGACACACCCTGGCGGTGGGGGTGCGGCTCCAAGGACGCGCGCCCCTCGAGCGCGTTCGCGAAGCGTTTGAGTCGTTCTCCGCGGAACCCCAGCGCCTCCGCCTCCCGAGCGCCCCCGCCAAACCCGTCCTCTTTCGCACGGAGGACGACCGCCCGCAGCCACGGAAGGATCGCGAGCTCGGTGGCGGGATGACCGTGACCGTGGGTCGCTTGCGACCGGATCCCCTCATGGATTACAAGTTCATCGCGGTGGGGAGCAACACGATTCGCGGGGCCGCCGGCGCGTCGATCCTCAACGCCGAATTGGCGATGGCGCGGGGGCTCCTAGACGACTGAATATTCCGATAGGAATATCTCTCCCGTCAGCGTCTTCCCTTCGTGCTTCCCGACCTCGGAGAGATCCCGCGGTTGCGGCGGGCCCTCGGCCTGTCGCAGACTGAGCTCGCGTCGCTGACGGGCGTAAGTCAGAGCGCGATCGCGAAAATCGAACGCGGCCAAACGAGCCCTTCGTATCAGATCGCGAAGAAGATTCTGGACCGCCTGGACGCGGAACGGAAGCGGAACGAGCCGGGCGCCACGGTGACGGACGTTCGCACGAGGAAGGTCGTGTCCGTCGGACCCGCCGTTCCACTCGAAACGGCGGTCGCGGACATGCGCCGCCACAAGTTCTCCCAGCTCCCGGTCATCGACGGGGGTCGCTCCGTGGGCAGCCTGTCGGAGCGGGCGATCACGAACCTCGTGATGGCGGGGAAGACGCCGGCCGACTTCGCACGGATGCGGGTCTCGGACGCGATGGAGCCCCCGTTCCCCACGATCGACGAGAAGGCCCCCGTGTCGCTAGCTGCGGCCATCCTCCAGCACTACGGCGCGGTCCTCACGACGAGCCGTGGGGAGGTCCAGGGCATCGTCACGAAATCGGACCTCCTGAAGCTCGTCCAGGGCCCCCGGCCCTGAAGGGTTCTTAAGGAACGACCCCCGCCGCAGGCTCCCTGTATCAGGTTGTAAACGTCAAACCGATATACCCCTCCGCCTGATGGGTGCTCCGCCGTGACAACCTCCCCCCAGAGGACCATCGGGCAGCCGATTCCACCACAGCCTCCGGAGCCCCCGGAGGAGCGTCGCCCCGAGGGCAGCTTCACGAGTGAACCCCATGCCGTCCATCCCGCCCAGTCCGATCAGGAGCTCTTCCGGGAGCTCATGAACGGGTTCACGGTCCTCGCGGAGACGTGCGACCGCTTCTCCCGCGAGGTGTACCGCCGATCCGGCACGCCGCCGGAGACCGACCTGGCGGGGACCGTGGAACGGAACCTGAAGATCGCCCGAACCGTCTTTGAGAAATGGTGTCTCGAGATCCTCGCCGTGACTTACCTGAACAAGTCAAGCTCGCTTCCCGAGCTAGAGCGGGCGCTCGGCGCGATTCATCCGACGCTCCTCCGGGTAAAGCTCCGCAAGCTCGTGGCAATGGGGCTCGTCCAGACGAACACGGTATCCAAACGGAATGCGGAGCGCCGGTACTCGTTGACCCACAAGGGGCAGATGATCACGCGCTTGGGCGAACCCGTGTTCCTCTATCTTCGGCTGGCGGACGGTTGGCGGAACATGCCCTCCTCGGAGACGTCGGAAACCGAGTCGACGGACGACGTCCCTGAGTCGGACACCGCGTGATGCCGGATGGTGTCAGCCGTTGTCCTCACCTCTCAAGCGATGGACTCGCCCTCCGTTGAGTAAAGCCTTATAGGAAACGCGCCCGTTTGCGCGGCCCGCGATGGCCCTGTACGACGTGATCATCATCGGGTCTGGCCCCGCGGGGCTCACCGCCGCGATCTACACGACCCGCGCGAACCTCAAGACGCTCGTTCTGGCGGGGAGTCCGAAGGGCGGGGACCCGACGCGCATCCCCGGCGGTCAGCTCATGGCCACGACGGCCGTCGAGAACTACCCCGGTTTCCCGGAGGGCGTGCAGGGCCCGGAGCTCATGGACCTCATCCGCCGCCAAGCGGAGCGATTCGGCTCCGACATCGTGGACACGAACGCGGTGGCGGTGGACTTCCGCAGCCGCCCTTTCCGGATCAAGGGCGAAGAGAACGAGTACGAGGGCCGGTCCGTGATCATCGCGACGGGCGCGCAAGCGAAGTGGATCGGCCTCGAGAGCGAGCGTCGGCTCCAAAACAAGGGGGTGAGCGCCTGCGCCGTTTGCGACGGGTACTTCTTCCGCGGCTTGGACGTGGTCGTCGTCGGCGGCGGGGACAGCGCGATGGAGGACTCCCTCTTCCTCTCCAAGCTCTGCAAGACCGTGAAGGTCGTCCACCGGCGGGACTCGTTCCGCGCGTCGAAGATCATGCAGGACCGTCTCCGGAAGACGCCCAACGTCGAGGTCCTCTGGAACACGGAGGTCCTCGAGATCCTCGGCGGTGACAAGGTGACGGGCGTGCGGCTCGTCAATCACCCGAAGGGGTCGCCCAAGGACATCTACGACCGGAACCCGAAGGACCCGCACCTGAAAGTGTGGGAAGTCCCGACGGGCGGGGTGTTCGTTGCGATCGGACATACGCCCGACACGGAGACGTTCCAGGGCCACGTCGCGCTCGACGCGAAAGGGTACATGGCGGTGAATGACCACGTGAAGACGAATGTCCCTGGCGTGTTCTCCGCCGGGGACGTGCATGACAGTCACTACCGCCAAGCCGTGACCGCGGCGGGGTTCGGCTGCATGGCCGCCCTCGAGGCCGAGCGTTGGCTCGCGACCCAAGGGTAATTTCGAGAGGTTCACCCTCCGTCGACCCCTCTCGCGGTCATGGCGTCGGGGTGCTCCCCCGCACTCGACCGTGAGGCGCAAGGGACAGCCGCGGGGTGGCTGGGAATCGTGGGCGGCATCCTCGTCCTCGCCGGCTACGTGACCACGCTGTTTTAGATCTGGATGTTCTTCGGTCAGTATGCGCGTCCCGATTGGACCTTCTACGCGTGTTGCGGGACCCCGCACGTCGTCATCGGATTCGTCGCGATCGCCCTCGGAGCGAGGGCGCTTTCGGGTCGCCTCCACCCGGCGGGGCTCGGAATCGCCGGCGTGATCGCGCTGCCCCTCGGGCTGTTCTTCCTTGGCGACCTACCTACATTCTTTGGCGGTGTCACGCTACGGTTCGCGGGCTGGTTCGCGAGCGCCGCATCGATTGGACACGAGCACGGTTCTGCCAAACTGATTGAGAGGTTCGGCAAAGTCTGAAATAGCGTGGGCCGCATCCGAGCGACCTCCGAGGCAACGATGGTCCGCATCTTCCGTGGCGGGGTGCTCGACGAGCGATTCGAGGGGAGCGTTGTCGTGATCGGCCCGAAGCCGACGCAGATGACCGGCCTCGTGAAGGGCGATCTCTTCGTGCGGGACAACTCGACCTGCGAGATCATCGGCATGGTCACGGGCAACCTCGTCTCGGAGAAGACGGGAAAGGCGATCTTGCGCGGCATGGTCGCGAAGGACGTGAAGTCCGTCGGTGGGGACGTCGAGATCCACGGCATGGTCATCGGCGACGTCGTCAACGAGAGCGGCCGCGTGTTCATCGGCCCGAGCTGCCTCGTCCGGGGGGCGGTCAAAGGAAAGACGGAGACGGCACCGCCAATCACGGGTGCGGCCCCAGCCCCCGCCGCGAATCCCCCGCCGGCGGGTTGATCACGAGAGCGTAAGGACGATCTTCCCGAACTGCTCCGCCTTATCGAGCCGCTCCTGGGCGTCCCGCGCTTTCTCCAAGGGATACGTGCGGTCGATCACCGGCGTGAGTTTGCGCCGGAACACAAGCGCCATCACGTCCTCGAACTCCTTCTGGGAGGACATCGTCGACCCAAGGATCGAGTGGCCCCGGTAGAAGGATCGACGGAGGTCGAACGTCGCCTCGGGACCCGATGTGGCGCCGCAGAACACGAGGCGACCCCCGCGGGTCAGCGCCCGCAGGCTCTTCGCGAACGTGGCGGGGCCGATGTGGTCGACGACGACGTCGACGCCCCGCTTGGCGGTCAGCTCCCATACCGCCCGGTCGAATTCGACGTCCTTGGAATTGATGAGGACGTCCGCGCCGATCTCCTTCGCGCGCCGGAGTTTCTCATCCGAGGAACTCGCCGCGAACACCGTGCAGCCTGCGAGCTTCGCGATCTGAATCGCCGCCGTGCTCACGCCACTCCCCGCCCCGAGCACGAGAACGCTTTCGCCCGCGCGGACGCGGGCACGCGTAATGAGCATCCGCCATGCGGTCTCGAACACGAGGGGCGCGGCGGCGGCATCCACGTACTCGAAGTCTGTCGGGAGCTCGACGCAGTTCCGCGCGGGCACCGCCACGAAGTCCGCGTACCCGCCCGCGACGTGTTCGCCGAGGATCCGATAGTCGGGGCACAAGGGGTGCTCTCCTTGGATGCACCATTCGCATTCCCCGCAGTACAGTCCCGGATTCACCGCCACGCGGGTCCCGACTTCCGGATAAGAAACGGAGTTTCCGACCGCCGCGACCTCCCCGGCGACATCGCATCCCGGGATGTGTGGCAACGTCAGCTTCAGTCCCGGCAATCCCTCGCGGACCCAAAGGTCGAGGTGATTGAGCGCGCACGCCTTCACGCGGACCAAGACGTCGTGGCTTCCGATCTCCGGCTTCGGCACATCGAGGGGGACGAGCCGGTCGAGCCCGCCATGTTCGCGGAACCCGACGGCCCTCATGGAGGGCGCGAATAGGGGCGCGCTAATTAAGGGTTGGCGGGCCACCGCAAAGATTGAACCTATCCAGCGGTTGCCCACCCTGCGATGGAGTCCTTGCTAGGCCCGGACCACAACCATCCGGAGGCCGTCCACCGGCTGACACCGGTCCTCCGAATTGAAACCCTCGTCGATGGCGTGTTCGCGATCGCGATGACGATCCTGGTCCTCGACCTTGTTGTCCCGCAGGTCGCCGATCCCGCGGAGCTCGTCCCGAGGCTCGTCGGGATGTGGCCGCGCTTCGCGATCTACGCCGTAAGCTTCGTCCTCCTCGGCGCCTACTGGATTGCGCACCACAGTCAGTACCGGTTCATCGAACGGGCGGACCGCATCATGCTCCTCCTGAACATCGTGTTTCTCATGCTCGTCGCCCTTCTCCCGTTCGCAGCCTCCCTGATGGGCGAGTACCCGGACCGGCAGGTCTCTGCGGTCTTCTACGGGGTCCTCGTCGGGCTCATCGGCGTCGTCGGTGGCCTCCACTGGTGGTACGTCACGCGAGACCGGCGGTTCATCGTCCCCGACGTGGACCTGGAATTCGTCACGATCGTCCGCAGGCGGATTGCGTTGACTCCGGTCCTCGCCCTTCTTGCGATCGGCCTGTCGTTCGTCAGCACGTACGCGAGCTTGGCGGTGTACATCCTCCTCCCCTCTTCGTACCTGCTCCCGAACCGTCTCGACCGGTACTTCGATCAGGCCCCCGATGGGTGGCCGTCGTTCACCGCCAACGTCTTGTGACCTTGGCCGCGTCCGTGATCTCTCCCTGGTAAATCGTCTTGATGTACTCGAGGCCCTCCTCGTGCGCCTCCTGCGTGAGGGACTCGACGCCGTCCTCCGGCACGATTGGCTGGAGCCCACGGAAGAACGCGTCCGCGCTCGTATGGCGGCAGCAGATGTTCGAATGGAGGCCCGTGATCACGAGGCTGTCCACGTCGTGCGCGCGGAGCACCGTGTCGAGGGGCGTCTCGTAGAACGCGCTGTACGTCTGCTTCCCGAAGACGTAGTCGCCCTTCCCCGCCGGCAACTCCGGGATAATCTCCGCTCCCTTCGTCCCCGCCATGCTGTGCGGTCCCCAGATCTTCAGCTCGAAATCTTTCGGGAGATGCGCATCATTCACGTAGAACACGGGGACGCCGGCCCGACGCGCGGCCCCTGCGAGGGCCCGGATGTTCGGGATGATCCGCTTCGCGCGCGGCGTCCCGAGCTTCCCGGTCACGAAATCGTTGACCATGTCAACGATCAGCAACGCGTCCGTCATCGACTCCCCGTCGGCGTACCCGGCAGCTTCGGATAAGCGTTGCGCCCGACCTCGCCACGGGGACCGTCGAGGGTCCTACTTGCCGGCGACGACGAACCACAAGCCGCCGCCGGCGTGGAGGAATTGCGGGCGACGGAAGCCAGCCCCCCGCAGGAGGCGGCGAACTTCGGACGGCGTCAACAGCCGCGCGCCCTGGAGCGCGAAGTCCAGCTGGAATCCGTATAGGAGCGGATGGTCGCCCGCGCGCGGGTTCGTCCGGCGATCAATCAGGCCTTCGACGATGACGATCCGTCCTCCCGGCCGGAGCGCGCGGTGACAATTCCGGAGGACGCGGGCTTTCGAGGACGTCCCGTACAGGACCTCCCCCAGGTACGCGACATCGAACTCGTCTCGGAACCGCATCGCCTCGCCCGTCCCGCGGACGAAGCGGACGCGCCCGCCCAAGTGCGCCCCTGCGACGTTTCTCCGCGCGCGACGGAGCGCCTCCGGATTCGGGTCGACGGCGAGGAACGTCGATCGTCGGAACTGGGTCGCCATCCGCAGATCCCATTCGCCGCTCCCCGAGCCTACGTCGAGGATGCGGGCGCCCCGGACGAGGTCCGCGCGCAGGGTGGGCACGTTCGGGAGGAGAATCTTCAGGAAGGCCGTGTGGTCCCAGCGCGTCGCCTCCGCGGAGGCCTCCACGAGGTGACGCGGGACGCCCTTTGGCAGCGCACCGCGCCGAAACAGAGCGTCGAACCCGTCGTAGTCCAGGCTCCGGAGCGCGAGGTAAGAGAACTGTCCCGCAAGGTAGCCCTCGTCGGTGTCGTCCGTCAAGAGACGCCTCCGACTTGGTGGGAGGCGGAACCGCGGACCGTCGCGTTCAAGGAGGCCGAGCCCGTGAGCGGATTCGCACCAGGCCGAGACCGCGGAGGCGTCGTGCCCCCGACCGAGGGCGAGCGCGATGGACGTCATCCCTCGAGGGGCCTTCGCGAGATCTTGGAGGAGCCCGTACCGCCGGCCCAAGTGCGCGGTCCAGACGCGGAAGAATCCTAGCGACGCCTGCGACAGTTCGTCGGGACCACCGCGGCGGCGAGACTGCGAAGCCACGAAGGCCGATTCGGGCCCTCCGATATGAACCTCGTCAGCCGAACGCCTGTCCCTTCGTCTCCGGGCCGAACACGCCCGCGACCGCACCGCCAATGAGCATGAGGACTGCGACGGTGGTGAGCGGCCACAGCACGCCGCCCGTGTACGAGAGGAGTGCCGCGAACGCGAGGGGCGCGAGGACCGCGGTCGTCTTTCCGACGCCCTCCGCAACGCCGAAGCCCGTCGCCCGATACTGCGTCGGGAACAGCTCGCTTGTGTAGGGATACACGGCGCCCCAGGCCCCGAGATTGAAGAAACTCACGAACACGAGGGTGAGCACGAGGGTCGAGAAGTTCGACGCGGTCGCGAACGCGTACCCGCTGACGCCGCCAAGGATCAGGAACAGGGCGAGGGTCTTCTTCCGGCCCCATCGTTCGACGAGCACCATGGACGCCCCGTATCCCGGGAACTGCGCCAGCGCGGAGATGACGAGGAACAGGGCGAGCGTGTTCGGATTCGAGAAGTCCACGATGCGGAACCCGGAGAGCGCGACCGGGAGCCAGAGGAAGAGGCCGTAGTAGGAGAAGTTGAGCGCGATCCACACGGAGATCGTGACCGCGGTCCGGCGGAGGAAGTCGCCGCGGAACAGTGCCGCCGCGGGGGCGTGCGCGACGGAAGGCTCCGCCGCCAGATCGCCCGCGCGCACGTCCTTCCCCGCGACCCGTCGGAGGACCGCGGACGCGTCGTCGAGCCGCCCCTTGCGCGCGAGGTAGTACGGGCTTTCCGGGATCGTGAGGCGGAACAGGAAGGCGATGAAGGCGGGGAACGCCGCCGCCAGGAAGAGGAGGCGCCACGCACCGCCGAGGGTGATGATGAAGTAGTACCAGAACCCGATCGCGAGGAGGAAGCCGCCGGGCCAGAAGAAGTCGAGGAACACCATGTAGCGCCCGCGGTGCTGCGGCGGCAGGTACTCAGAGAGCACCGCAGGGTCGATCACGAGCATCCCTCCCAATCCGAGGCCTGCGAGGAAACGGAAGCCGAACACGCTGGCGGTGTTGAACGACAGCGCGGTGAGCCCGGTGAAGGCCGCATACGAGACGACGCACGCTTGGAACAGGAGGCGGCGCCCGTGGATGTCGGAGAGTCGACCGAACACGAGGCTGCCGACGAAGGAGCCTAGGAGCGTCGCGGAGACGATGAGCCCGTAGGCGAGGGGGTCCGTGGGGCTGAACGTGGCGAGGTTGAAGATCCCGAACTCCGCCCCGATCCACGGGAGGACGAGGCTGATCACGATGATCTCGAAGGCGACGAATGTCCAAGCGAACCCGGTGATCACGACCACGCGGCGATGGAAGGATGTGAACCCCCCGTCGTGCAGCACCTGCTCGACGGTCCGGGTCGCCGTGGCCATCGGTCCCGCGCATCCGTCCCCCCTACTTGAGCGCTTCGGAGGACCACGCGACCACCGGCACGATTAACCGACGGATCCTCGCTCCCGGTGCGGATGGCGGCTGGGGACCTCGCACACCAGTTCCAAATGCTCCTCAAACCGTTGCGAAAGGCGCTGGAGCAAGGGAATGTCGAGGCGGGTCTCCGGTTCACGCGCTACCTGTTCGACGTCGGCGGCGGTCCTTCCCAAGTCCAAGATCGCAAGGTGCATTTCTTGGTGACCGCGATGGAGGGCGCGTCCCCCGCCGTGAAGACGGAGTTCACGGCCAAAGTCTTGGAGGAACTCGGCCCTCAGCTCAACGAGGATTCCCGCGCCCGACTGGCGGGGCGGCTCGAACGCCTCTAGGTCACGTGGCGGGGAACTCGATCGGGACGGCCGTCTCCGCGTGGCGGCTCGGGAACTGCGTGATGTACGCCCCGTAGTAGGGGACTCGCTCCGCGACGCACTTCCGGAAGGCCGCACGCAAGCCCTCGTCGTCGAGTCCGCGCGTGGGGATGAGGTCGTCGCTCCGGTTCAGGCACCCCTTCAGCTTTCCGTCGTGCGTCAACCGAATCCGATGGCAGTTCAGGCAGAACTCCTCGTTGTAGACAGGGTCGACGACCTCGACCTCGGTCCCGTTGTACAGGTAGATGTGGCGGTGGTGCATCTCGCGCACGAGCACCTTCTCGGCTCGGCGGGCAAGCCACGCCTTCACCGCGTCGATGTCGACGGCCCAGTCGTGCGGGTCCACGAGCTCCGGCATGAATTGAATCAGTTGCAGCTTGAGCTGGCCATGCGAGTCGCCGACGAAGTCGAGCATCGCGGGGATGTGCTCGACGGTCTGCTTGAACACGACCATGTTCAGCTTCACCGGGACGAGGCCGACGCGAATCGCCGCCCGTACGCCTTCAAGAACCGGATGAAGGTCGCCCTTCCGGATGTCGTGGAACGCCTTCGGGTCCACAGCATCGATGCTCACATTCACGCGCTTCAACCCGGCGCTCCGGAGTGCGTCCGCGCGCCGTGCGAGCATCGAGCCGTTCGTTGTCATGCTCACGTCCGGAATTTGGTTCACCGTGCGGGCGACGATGTCCTCCATGTCCGCACGGACGAGCGGCTCGCCACCGGTGAACTTGATCGAACGGATGCCGAACTCGCGGGCGACGCGGACGGTACGCTCGATCTCTTCTGGCGTGATCTCGTCCTCGTGAGGCGAACGCGGCCGAAGGATTGGGCCCAGGCCCTCATCATGGCAATAGACGCAACCGAAGTTGCAACGCTTCGTGACGCTGATCCGGAGGTCGGTGACCTCACGGCCGAACGCGTCGACGAGCATCGACCTGAAGGACCGGTCCGACGGGCTAAATAGTTGACGACCTCAGCGGCGGCGCGGAGGCCCGCGTCCACGCCCACCCGGTCGGCCGCGCGGCGGACCCCGGCGCTCTTCGAACTGGGGCTCGTACTCCTCCTTTGGCGGGGGAGCCTTCACCTCGCCCATGTAGAATCCGCGCGCGTTCTCTTCCGTGAACGGGACCTTGATCTGGTCAAGCTTCGACCGCATCAGGTTCCGAAACTGCTTTTGCTTCGCGAAGTTGTCCGTGTTCCAAAGCCGATCGAACTGCGCGCGCTTCGCGCTCGTCGCGACGTTGACCACGGAGGAACGAGGACCGTTGCCTAAATAAGGGTTTAGGTGACCTTGATGGCAATGATACTCATCGAGGTTTCCGACCCCCCGAACTGTCACGACGCAACACCTTCGACCTTCCGCCGCCGCGGCTTCGCCGGAAGGACGAGGACGACGGCGAGATCGGTCGGTTCCGTCCTGGATCGCGACGGGCGCCGTGTCCCGAAGATCACCGCCCGCGGTTCGGAGATTCCTTCGAAGGTGGAAGGCGCCCGAACGACAACCAAAGTTTGGTGCGGCGTTGTAAGCCTATATGAACGATTCGCCTCAGTAGACGAACGTCACGACGACGTCGTCGCCGACCACATGCACCTCGTACACCTCGAGGGGAAACTTTGGCGGCCCCGCCAACGGCTGTCCGGTCTCTAGGCTGAAGGTCCCCCCGCACCCCGGGCACACGACACCTTTCTTCTCTCGATCCAAGACGCCCTGGGAGAGGTCCGCCCACGAGAACGTACAGGCGGCGTCGACGCAGTAGAACGTGCCGTCGAGGTTGACGAGGAGGAGATCGTACCCGATGTGCTCGTAATGGCGCATCACGCCATCGGACAGCTCGTCGACCCGGCACAAGGGAACGTCCACCATGGCGGCGCGCGGAACGGACGCCTCCGTTTAACCCTTTCTTCGAGGTACCGCATGACCTTTTCGGCCCGATACCTTCATGGAGTCCGGCGATGCTTTCTAACGGCCAGCGGTTCGGGGTTCAAGGATGAAGGGTCACAGCATTTTGGCGGTGTGGTCCCTCGTCCTCATCCTGACCATGCCCTCGCTCTTCGCCTCTCGTCCTTTGCCAACGTCGGCGCCCGCAGAAGACATCCTCACACCTCCGTCGGCGAGCGCGCGAACCGTGTTCGTGGAAAACGTAGGCCAGATCGCTGATCCGGGAATCCTCTTCTCCTTGAGCACCGGGGCCATCCGATTCTCGGAGGATTCGATCCTCGTCCGCGTTTCGAGCCAAGCCGAGACCGCCTCGGTCGTGCGGATCTCGTTCGAAGGCGCACATCCAACCGCTGTCCAGGGCTTGGAGTTGGCGGTGCAACGGAACCACTACATGATCGGGAACAACCCAAGCGAGTGGCAGTCTGATGTTCGAACGTTCCACGGCCTCGAGTATCGCGGCCTGTATCCCGGAATCGACCTCCGCTATCGCGCCTCCGGCGATGGGGTGAAGTATGAACTCGAACTCGCCGCCGGCGCGGACCCGTCGCGTATCCGCCTCCTCTACGAGGGAATCGAGGGCCTCGCCATCACTGCAGGCGGGGACCTCGACGTCCGAACCGCGGGCGGTGATCTTCGGGACACGGCGCCCGTCGCGATCCAGGACGGAACCTACATTGCATGTCGTTTCGCAATCGTGGGACCCGCCTCCGTCGGATTCGCCTGCGAGGGACAGAATCGATCTCGACCGTTCACGATCGACCCGCTCCTATTCGCGACGTACCTCGGCGGGTCTGATCAGGAAACCGCGCGGGCCGTCGCCGTGGATGGGTCGGGGAACGTCTACACGGCGGGGGAGACGTACTCGTTCGATTTCCCCGTCACCCCGGGGGCGTACAATCGAACCCGCCAAACGCCAACGGACGCGTTCATCGCAAAGTTCGACCCGAGCGGCCGAACGCTCCTGTACGCGACGTTCCTCGGCGGGAGCGGGAGCGACGCAGCGTATGCCTTGGCCGTGGACGCGGCGGGCGACGCGTTCGTCGGAGGCTTGACCTTCTCCTCGAATTTCCCCACGACGCCGGGAGCCTTCCGACGCGCATTCGCGGGCGCGGAGAGCGGCTTCGTGACGAAGCTCGATGCCAATGGCGCCGCGCTCGTCTACTCGACCTTCGTTGGCGGGTCCGTCGCCGACGCCGTGTTCGGCCTCACGGTCGACGGCGCGGGCAACGCGTTCGTGACGGGGCCCACGGGTTCGACGGACTTCCCCGTGACCCCGGGCGCGTACCAGACCACGTACGGGGGGAGTCTCCAGGATGGTTTCGCAGCGGAGGTGAACCCCCTCGGATCCGCGCTCGTGTTCGCCACATTCCTCGGCGGTGTCCAAATCGATGAGGGGACCGCCATCGCCGTCGACGGCGCGGGCAATGTGTATGTGACGGGGAACACGCTATCGATGAACTTCCCGACGACGGTCGGGGCGTTCGACACCGTGCTTAGTGGCTCATCGGACGCGTTCCTCTCAAAATTGTCGGCGGACGGCACGACACTCGCATACTCGACCTTCCTGGGTGGCGGGGGCAGCGACTCGGGCGCCGCAGTCGCGGTGGACCGGAACGGAAGCGCCTTCGTCCTCGGGGCCACGGCCTCCATCAACTTCCCCGCCACGCCGGGGGCGTTCGACACCACGTGCGGCACGGATGGAAATTGCGATTTCGATGGCTCGCAACCCTACTATGACACGTACGTCGCGAAGGTGAATGCCTCCGGGGCCAACCTCGACTATGCGACGTACCTCGGCGGCGCGAGCCATGACGACCCCGGGGGAATCGCGGTCGACGCAAACGATCGGGCCACGGTCGCCGGCTACACGCGGTCGACGGACTTCCCCGCCACGCCCGGCGCAGACAACACCACGTTCCTAGGCGGTCTCTCCGACGGGTTCGTGACGCGGTTGAACGCGACAGGGAGCGGGCTCGTCTACAGCACGTTCCTCGGAGGCGCGGCGACGGATGAGATCCACGGCCTGGCCCTCGATAGCGCAGGAATCGCCGCCGTCGGGGGATCGACGAACTCGACGGACTTCCGCGCCACGCCCGGCGCGTTCCAAACCACGTTCGCGGGCGCGGTCGATGCCTTCGTTGCGAGGCTCGCGCTCGCCTTCCCCCTCTCGCTCGCCACGATACCGTCCGGTCTTCAGATCCTCGTCGACGGGGCGCCAGGGACCGCTCCGTATCCGTACTTCTGCGAGCCCGGGAGCACCCACATCCTCCAAGCACCGACGCCGCAGATCGCGGGCTCGACACGGTATGCGTTGCGATCTTGGTCGGACGGAGGCCTCGCGACCCACGCGGTCACGTGCACAGCGCCGGACACCCTCACCGCCACGTACGACATCACGGATTACGAGATCTCGGTCGCCACCGTGCCCTCAGGCCTCCAAGTCCAAGTCGATGGTGTTCCACACCCCGCGACGTACTCGTTCTGGTGCAGCGTTGCGTCGAGCCACACCCTGTTCGCCCCATCTCCGCAGACCGCAGGACCGACGCAGTATACGTTCCTGTCATGGTCCGATGCGGGGGCGCAGCTCCACTCGATCGCTTGCAATGCCGCTCTCACGTACGCCGCCAATTTCGCCACCCAATACCAAGTGACCGTGACCGCTACCCCGGCGGCGTGCCAAGTCCTCGTCGATGGCGTCTCGTTCGCCCCGCCCGCGACGTTCTGGTGGGCGGACGGATCGACCCACGTGATTAGCGTGCCGTCGCCGCAGGGCGGTCCATCGACGCGGTACGTCTTCTCCTCGTGGTCGGACAGCGGCGCACAGACACATTCGGTGGTCGCCTCGGGCCCCGCTACGTACACGGCTACTTGTTTGACCCAGAACAACGTGACCGTCCTGACGACGCCCCTGGGGTTCATGCTCCTCTCGTTCTGGTGCGACTCGAACTCGAACGCGACCCTCGACGTGCCATCGCCGCAAGGCGCCGGCCCGACGCGCTACGTCTTCGCCACATGGTCCGACGCGGGGCCGAAACTTCACGTCATCTCCTGTTCGACATCGGCCACGTACACCGCGACGTTCACCGTCGAGCACCTGACGAACCTCGACACGGTTCCGACGGGACTCGTGATCACCCTCGACGGGATCAACCGCACCGCCGCGTACTCGTTTTGGTGCCCCGAGGGGACGACGCACCAACTCGATGCGCCATCACCGCAAGGCGCGGGCCCAACCCGACGCACCTTCCTCGCGTGGGCCGATGGCGGCCCGCGACTACGCACAATCGCTTGCACCCAACCCTCGAACTACTCCGCGAGTTTCGCGACCGAATACCTCATCACGACTGCGACATCGCCGCCAAACCTGCTCGTCACGGTCGACGGGGTGACGACGAACGCACCGGTCTCGAACTGGTGGGCGGACGGATCGACGCACGCGATCGCCGCACCCTCACCCCAGGGCTCCGGAGGCACGCGCTCGTCGTTCTTCACGTGGTCCGACGGGGGGGCGCAGGCGCACAACGTGACGGCGACCGCAGGCGCGACAATCACCGCCACGTTCTTGTTGGAGCACCAGGTGACGTTCGACTCGGCGCCGGCTGGCCTCAAGGTCTTGGTGAGCGGGACGGAGTATGTGACGCCCGTGACTTTGTGGCTAACCTCGGGATCCGCGTGGACCCTCGACGCCGCCAACGTTCAGAATGGGAGCGCGGGGGTCCGATACGTGTGGTCGTCCTGGTCGGATGGCGGTGGACGTTCTCACTCGATCACGATTTCGGGACCGACGACGCTGACCGCCGGACGGAAACCTCACGGCCACGGGGTGCTGGTACTCCGCGAACATCTCGGCCGGGTTCTCCGTCAATTCGACCGTCCCCGCGGCGGTAGGGGTCCAGTACGTGTTCCTTCGCTGGGTTGGCGATCTCAACTCGGCAAATCCGAACGGCTACGGTTACATCGCCAAGATGGATGGACCGAAGACGGAGTCGGCGGAATGGGGCACGCAGTACTACCTTCAGGTGATCACCTCGCTCGGGGTCGCGATCGGCGAGGGTTGGTACGACGCGGGGTCAAGGGCGCCCTTCCGCGTGAATGCGACGGAGGTCACGGGCACGGACGGCGTGCGGTACCGGTTCTCCGGATGGAGCGGGAACTACACGGGAGCCGCGGCGGACGGGACCGTCCTCATGGACGGGGCCAAGACGGTGATCGCGCACTGGGCCCCGATCCCCTTCTTCGAGAGCGCCTGGTGGCTGTTCCTCCTCCCCGCGGTCGCGGCAATCTTGATCCTCATCTTCCTGGCTTGGCGGCGACGGAAGAAGGGGAGGAAGGAAGCGGCACTCCGTGCGGAAGAGGAATCGGCCGAGACCCAGCAAGCCGGGTCACTCGAGCTCGACGACGAACTCGATCTCCACACTAGCGCCTAACGGAAGCGCCGTCACGCCCACCGCGGCGCGCGCGTGCTTGCCGGCGTCCCCCCAGATCTGGACGAGGAGGTCCGAGGCCCCGTTCACGACCTTGGACTGCTCCGCGAAATTCGGCGCGGACGCGACGTATCCCGTGACCTTCACGACGCGGGCAATCCGATCCAGGAGGCCTTCCGCGTGGAGGGAGGCGAGCCCGGCGAGCGTCGCTTCGCGCGCGGCCTGCGCACCTTGCTCGACGGAGAGCGCGTCGCCCACCTTTCCCTTGAGGATGACGTGCTCGCCCTTCCTCGCGATCTGCCCAGAGACGAAGGCGAGGTTTCCCGACACGACGACCGGGAGGTACGAGGCGACCGGCGCGAGGGGCGGCGGGAGGGAGATCCCCAACTCCTGTAACTTGGCGGCGACGTTCACACGCGCCGGAAGGCAGTGACCCGGGATAAGCCTAAGGGCCGGCCCCTGCATCCCGGGCCGTGCGCAAGAAAGGCACCGAACCGGTTGACATCGCGTATTTCACGGACCCGTTGTGCCCCCGATCGTGGGCGATGGAGCCGATGATCGCCTCGCTGCGGTCGGAGGAAGGGGTGCGTGTCCGCTCGGTTTTCACGGGTTGGTTGCCGAGCGTGGCCTCGCGGTCCGTCGAGTCATCGAAGAGAGAATGGGCGGACGCAGGCGGGCTGACCAAGGCGCGCATCGATGTCGGCTACTGGGACCGGGTCGGGCCGAAGACAAGTCTGCTCGCCTCCGCGGCGGTGAAGGCTGCCGTCCTCCAAGGCGCAGCAAAGGGAGAAACATACTTGTCCGCGGTCCGACAGGAGGCATTCGAACGGGATTCGGACGTCTCCGATCCCAAGGTCCTGATCAAACTTGCGCAGTCGAGCGGGCTTCGCGAGGACTTGTTCCGCACCGACCTCGGCGTGGGGCGGTACACGGTCGACCAGATCCTCCAAGCGGTCGGTTCCGCGACCCCACTCTCGGAGGCGCTGTGGTGGTTCGGACGGCGGACGATGCTCCGGTCTTGGGACGCGCTCGCGGAGGACCTCCGACTCACCGAGGAGCAGCGGCTTTCGTCGCCCGCATTCCGATTGTCGCGCGGAACGAAGGACGCGACGTTGGCGGGATTTGTCACCCCCGCGAAGATGCGCACCGCCCTCGAGTCCGTTCGTTAGCCTCTAATAGGTTCCGCCGGTTTTGGCGGCGGATGGCGCGCGAGGTCGCAGTGATCGGAACGGGGATGTCCGCGTTCGGAGACCTAGGCCGCACCGCCAAATCGCTGTTCACGGAGGCGTTCACCGAGGCGCTCGAATCCGTGGACCACGGCCTCGACCCGAGGGACATCCGGGAGGCGTACATCGGAAACATGGGGTTCGGCGGCGGCCAGATCGGAAACCTTGCCGCGCTCCTCACGGAGCATTCGCGGTTGCTGCACATCCCCACGAGGAAGGTCGAGAACGCGTGCGCGTCGTCCGGATTCGCGTTCCGTGACGCCTACTTGGCGGTCCGATCGGGGGCTGCCGACGTCGCCATCGCGGGCGGCGTCGAGGTCATGAACGACGTCTCCGACGTGCGCAAGCGGTTCTGGCTCGGCGTCTCCGGCGACACAGAGTGGGAACGGCTTGCGGGGCTGACGTTCCCCGGGGTCTACGGAATGATGGCGGGCCGCCACATGCACGAATACGGCACGACGCGGGAGCAATTGGCGGCCGTCGCGGTCAAGAACCATGCGAACGGCGCCCTCAACCCGAAGGCGCAGTTTCGCAAGCCCGTGACCCTGGAGAAGGTGCTCGGTTCGCCGATCGTCGCCGCTCCGCTGACGCTGTACGACTGTTGCGCGACGACGGACGGAGCCGCGTGCGCGATCCTCGCCGACAAGGACGTTGCGGGAAAATACACGGACGCCCCGGTGTGGGTCGCTGGCTCGGGGGCCGCTTCCGACTACCTGGCGGTTCACGACCGCGAATCGATGACGCGGCTCGACGCGACGATCGCCGCCGCCAACGCCGCGTACGGGCAAGCGGGCATCACCGCCAAAGAGGTCGATGTCGCCGAGGTCCATGACTGCTTCACGATCGCGGAAATCCTGGCGGTCGAAGATCTCGGGTTCGCGAAGAAAGGCGAGGGCGGACGATTGGCGGTGGACGGGACGACCGCCCGCGAGGGCGCGATCCCCACGAACCCGTCGGGCGGTCTCAAGGCGAAGGGGCACCCGCTCGGCGCGACGGGTGCCGCGCAAGTCCACGAGATCTTCCTCCAATTGCGCGGGGATGCCGGCGGCCGCCAAGTCCGGAATCCGGAACTCGGGCTCACGCACAACGTCGGCGGTTCCGGGGCAACGTGCGCCGTGCACGTGTTCAGGCGCTAGTCCTTCTTCGTGTGCGGCCCGTAGAATCCGGAACGCCGGGACGTGTCCCATCGTCGGAAGGCGATCCCGCGGGCTTCGGATGCGTCCGCGAGCGCCGCCAAATAGGATTCCATGTAGGGCCGGTCCGAGATGCGGGCGAGCTCGGGCGCGAGTGAGGAGCCCTCCAGTCGTGCGAGCATGGCGTCGCGCACCCCCCATCGCGCGTCGAGGAGCCGGGTCGAGGCCTTCCGGACGCCCGCACGGGCAAAGGCGTCCGCGACCGAGGCCGCATCCCAGCCGCCCGTCGGGGGATAGGCGGGCGCGATGCTCACGAACGTCGTCAGCCCCGCCTCCGCGAGCTTCCCGAGGCACCTCAGCCGAGACTCGATCGGCGGTGCCCACGGCTCGAGGAGGGCGCGGGCCTCGTCGTCCAGCGTCGGGATCGACATCCCGACCTCAATCTGCGAGAACTGCGTGAAGAGGTCGACGTCCCGGAGCATGAGGCCGGACCGCGAGAGGATTGAGACCGGCCAGCCCGCCCGGAGCAGGACCTCGAGCGCGTTCCGCGTGATGCGGTACCGGCCCTCGACGAACTGGTACGGATCCGTGGCCGTCGAGATCGCGACGAGACCGCGGGGGAGCTTCCGGATCTCGCGCGCGAGGACGCTCGCGAGGTTCCGCTTCACAACGACGGACGTTCCCCACGCCGCGCGATCGATCTGCATGATCCGGGGCACGTAGCAGAAAACGCATCCGTGGTAGCACCCGACGTACGGGTTCAGGGAATAGTCGAGGCCGGGGAGCGGATTCGCCCGGAGCGCCGTATCGACGGTGACCTCACGAATCGCGAAATCGTCGCGTGGCGGCGGAACACGAACGCCGAGGAGTTCTTCCACGAGGAGCGAACCGCGATCGCCGCCAAACGTCTTCGGTCGGGAGGTGCGCGAAAGTGGCGGTAACCTCAAGAACGGTCGGCCCGTTGCGCGGCCCCGTGGCGGGCATCGAGGCGGCCGGCTTCTACATCCCGCGCCACCTGATCAAGGCCGAGGCCCTCGGAACGAAGGTGGGAGGCGTCGCCGCAGAGACGATCGAGGAACGGTCCGTCCCGGCGTTCGACGAGGACGAGGTCACGATCGCGGTCGAGGCGGGCGGTCGTGCCCTCGCCGCCGCCCGAAACCCAAGGGTAGACGTCCTCGCATACGCGACGTCGGGGCCGGCGGGCGCCGGCGCCTTGGTGGCAGAAGCACTCGGCGTCGACCCCGCCAAGGCGCGGGACGTGTTCGGAAGCCCGGACGCGGGCGAGACCGCGCTCGCAGGGGCGATCGACGGGGCCTCGCGCGATGGGACCTCGACGCTCGTGATTGCCACGGAGGGGCCGCGCGTGGGCCCACGGTCTCCCGAAGACGAGCCCTCGGGGGCCGCCGCCGTCGCGCTCCTCGTCACGCCCGCCGGGAAGGTGGGATGGCGGCGGGGCTCTGCGCCGTCCCGGTCCGTGCTCGCCCGATGGATCGGGGACGCGGGCGCCGCGAGCGTGCTCCTCTCCTTCCTGACGTCACTCGATCCTTCGGACGTGAAGGGGGACATCGACATCGGCCGGGCGTTGAAGGCACGGACCGCGGTGACGTACGAGCAGTACGCGGCGGTGCGACGGCACGGACCGCCTCCCCCAGGCACGGAGTACAGTCAGGGCGCGTACGTGAGCCAAACCACTTATCTCGCGGAGAAGAAGGCGCGGTATCGGTTGGCCG
>VBMQ01000047.1:0-5245 GCA_005878375.1 Methanobacteriota archaeon
CTGCCACCGGTTTGGCACGGAGGGCGAGGAGTTCCTCGCGGAGGTCCAGACGTTCGACGAAGTGCTCGACCGCCAATTGTTGCGCCGGGGGAAGGACGTCACGATCCTCCTCACCGCGGACCACGGGCACGTGAACACCTACCCGAAAGGGCGGATCGAGTTGAGGTCCCTGCCCGCGCTCCTGAACGGACTGGCGGTGCCGCCGACGGGCGAGCCGCGGCTCACGTATCTTCACGCGAAGGACGGCGACGCGGAGGCGCTCCGGGACTTGGCGGCGGTGATGCTCGGCGACCACGCGCGCGTCTGCACCGCGAAGGACGCGTTCGCGGCGGGCCTCTTCGGCACGGGGACACCGAGCGCCGCGGCGAGGGCCCGCGTCGGGGACGTGATCGTCGCGCCGAAGCGGGACAAGACGCTCATCTACGGTTACCCCGGGGAAAAGATGGACCTTGTCGGCCGCCACGGGGGACCTACGGCCGCGGAGATGCTGGTCCCTCTGCTCGTGGCGCGCCGGTAGCCGCGCGCGCGTTCTCCGCACGAACCTTCTTCCGATAGTACGAGAGCGGATGGCGGATTGTCAGGCAGAGCGCGTCGGGTCCCGGGCACAGGCCGTACGACTTCATCGTCGCGCACTCCGGCGTCGAGTACTCCGTCGAGCTCGTCTCCCCGGTGATGTGCCCGATCTGGTACTTCGTCACGTCCACCGCGAAGTCGGGCACGTCCCCGAAGACGCGGAAGATCTCCTCGCTCGACAGCCCCGCGTGATGGAGGAACGTGACGATTGCGAAGCGGCCCATGTGGGCGACGTTCTCGTGGTTCTGGATCGCCGCCAAGAGGTTGTACATGCACGGCGGGAAGCGGGTGATCCGGACGGGCCCGATGTCCTGCGCCCGCCACTTCGCGTGCCTCTCCCGGAGCACCTGCTTGACCTGCTGCACCTCCGCCGCCAACCGTTCCTCAACCAGGTCGTTCACTTCGAGCGGGAGCTCCTCGTCGATCTTCCGCTGGACCGCGTTCTGGAGGACGCGCACGGACTTGTCTCGAGGGAGGTACACGACGCCCGCGCCGACGCGCTGGTTGATCAGCTTCCACTCCTTTTCGCGCATCGTGTTCGTGAACTTCAGGAAATCCGTGAAGTGGAGGGAGAAACCGCCGTTCGCGGGGGTGAGCGCGACCCCGAGCTCGGTGGCGACATGACGCAGGAACTCTGCGTCGTCTTCTCGGAGGAGACGTGAGTGAGCGAGTTTCGCTTCCGCGATCGCGTATCGCCGGGTGAGGAATGTGTCGTTCGCCGCGGACACAATCATCCGAGCCACCGGATAGGAAAGCAGTTCGCCGAGCGCGTCGGCATCACCGCCAACGGGCCGATCCGGAATCGCGCCCTGCTCGAGCGCCGCCAACGCGCGGTCAAAGCCGACCGTGCGCGCCCGTTCGAACGCGCGGTCCGTCAGGAGCTCCTCGAGACCGATCGCTTCCGTCTTGACGCGCTCCGACGCTTCCTTCAAGAATGGATAGCGGGCGAGGATCCGAAGTTCCACGCCCCTCGGACCGTCCGCTTCGCGTAAAAGGATTCGCCGTGCATGTGCGAAAGTGGCGGGGAGGATTGAACCAATAGTGGTATTTAGTAACACGCCGATGCGCCGCCCATGGCAGGATACGCGCACGCTCTGATCGCCGCCTGGGCGCTGGTCGCGATGGGGACCGGGGCGGCGAACGTCGCCTCTCATTCCGGAGGACCGGTACCGCTCACGACGACGATTCTCTGGACGAGCCCGGCGGACGGAGAGACTGATGTGGCCCTCGATGCGCCCATCGTCGTGGCTTTCAGCGAAATCGGAGATACCGCGTCCATCACGTGGTCCATCACTCCCGCTGTGCCGGGAACTGTCATCCTCACATGGGACATGAACGCCGTCGTGCTAACGATGAACCACTCTTTGCCATTCGAAGCCTGCACCCTCTACACGGTCGAGGTGAGCGGATCCGATGTCGTTCCGGGGGCCGTCCCGAATCCGTGGTCCTTCACCACGATGTGTCCACCCCCGGTTGTCTCGCACCATCTCTTCGCACTTCACCGATGACCGCCCCGCCAATCAGCGGGCGTACGTCGGGTGCTCCTCCTGCCCGCCTTGGCGCTGGACCCAGACCGCCGCTTGGAAGAGAAACGAGGAGAGGCGGTTCAGGTAGCGGAGGACCTCCGGGTTCAATCTTTCGCGGGCGTTGAGGGCCACGCAAGCGCGCTCCGCGCGGCGGACAACGGTCCGGGCGAAGTGGAGCGACGCGACATTTGGCGGGCCTCGGGGCATCACGAACTCCTTGACCTCGCCGACGTCGAGGACCTCCCTCGCGGTCTCGAGCGTCTCCACGTGGTTGGCGGTGATCCGCGGGACCTTGGCCTTCGGCCGCGAGCCGACCTCGGCGCCGACCGTGAACATCGTGTTCTGCGCGTTCCGGAGAATCGCAGTCACCTTCGGGTCCGTCTGGAATGCGAGCGCGAGCCCGATCGCGGCGGTCGCCTCGTCGACGTCCCCGAGGGCTCGAATCCGGAGGTTGTCCTTCGAGACCCGAGGGCCGCCCAGGACCCCTGTCGTTCCCGCGTCGCCCTTCCGGGTATACAGGCGCGCCACTACGTCAGCCTCCGCGCGGCGTCGTCCGGCCACGCCTTCGGGGGGATTTCTGGGTGGAGCAGGTGCGCGAGGAGCTCGACGCCGTCCACGGTCCGCGGCCCGGGACGATTGAAGTAAGCGCTCCCGTTCACGAGGAAGACGTTGCCGTCGCGAACGGCCGGGAGATCCGCGAACCCGTCGCGGTCGGTGACCAGCGAAGTCTCCCGTTCCGGCGATGACCCGATCCCAGGGAACCGTACGCGATGGCTTGCCGGCCGACCCGAGCACTTCGCGCCCGCCCGCGTACTCGACTTGCTGCGGGACCCAGTGACCGGCGTTGAAGATCGGTTCGAGCCATTCGAGACAAACGACCCGCGGTTTCCCGGCGTCCGCGACCCGCGCGCGAACCGTCTCGAGTCGCGTCCGTAGTTCGTTCACGAGCGCCTTCGCCCGATCCCTCCGTCCCGTCCTCTCACCGATAACAAGGATGTCCTCGAGGATGTCATCGAGGGAGGAGGGGGAAAGGGTGAGGACCTCCGGCGCCGGGTCCAACCCTTGGGCCGCGGCCTGCACTTCGTCGACCGTTGCGGCGCACACATCACAAAGGGCTTGCGTGAGAATCAAGTCCGGCTTCACCGCGCGGAGCCGGGCGAGGTCGATGTGGTAGAGGCTCCCCGCGCCCGCCGGGCTCTCTAAGTGGCGGCGGACCGTCGCGTCGATCTCCGCGCTCCCCATCGAGGTCCCGTCGAACACGCTCGCGCTCACGACGGGCTTGGCCGTGACCGCTGGCGGGTAGTCGCATTCGGGCGAACGGCCCACGAGGGCGTCCCCGAGGCCGAGCGCGTACACGACCTCCGTGGCGCTCGGGAGGAGGGACGCGATGCGCACGGGGCGGCAACGGGCCCGAGCCTATTTATGCGCTCTCACGAGGGATGGATCGCGGGCATCGGCTTGCCATACCGCAGGTCCTGCGCCATCGCGCGGAGCTTCTTGATGCGCTGCTCGATTGGCGGGTGCGTCGCGAACAGGGCGAAGAACGTGCTGCCCCGGAACGGGTTCACGATGAACAGCGAGGCGGACGCCGGGTTTCCCTGCTGGAACGGCCGCCGCTTGTTCGCGTACTCGAGCTTCTCGAGCGCGTCCGCGAGGGCGTTCGGGTCCCCGAAGTTCTGCGCGCCGACGAGGTCGGCCTTCGACTCCCGGCTGCGGGAGATCGCGAGCTGGACGAGGAGCGCGGCGATCGGCGCGGTCACCGCCACCGCGATTGCGATGAGGAGATCGGATCCGTTCGAGTTCCGCCGCTGCCCGCCGAACATCATGTTCCACGTGAACATGCGGGCCATGAATGCGATCGCTCCGGCGACCGTGGCGGTCACGCTCATCACGAGGATGTCGCGGTCCTTGACGTGCGCCATCTCGTGGGCGAGGACGCCCGTGAGCTCCCGGTCGTTGAGGAGGGTGAGGATGCCTTCCGTCGCGGCCACGACCGCGGTCTTCGGGTTGCGGCCGGTGGCGAATGCGTTCGGCGTCTGCAGCGGGACAATCGCGACCTTCGGCATCGGGAGGCCCGTGAACTGCGCGGCCTGCTGGACGATGCGGTACAGGCGGGGCTGCTCCGCCTCCGTCACGATGCGTGCGTGGTAGGACCACAGGACGATCTTGTGGGCCCAGAAGTAGGACACGAAGTTCATCGCCCCCGCCAGGATGAGGAACAACAGGGAGCCGAGGATCCAGTCGCCGAGGAAGTACCCGCCGAGGAGCCACCCGATGGCGGTGAAGATGAGCGTCAGCACCGCGAACATTGCGAAAATCCGGAGGCGGGGATGCATCGGTCGTGTCGAGAAGACGGGCCGATAAGAACCTTTGCCTGGAACGCCCCTAGATCAGGGAGTAGTCCCTCAACAGATGGTAGGCGAGGGCGAAGCGATACGATACGGACGGTGCCTGTCCGAGAAAGTCGGCGAGCACGTAGCTCCTCGTGACGGCGTCCGCGCAGGCGTACAGTATGATGTAGCAGGTCGGGTACGCGCCTTGGCTCGCCCCGATCCCCTCCAAGTCCCAGGGTTCCGTCGACAGCGTCCGTCATCGGACACGAAGCGCTCGGCGCTTGCAGGAGCTCGAAGACGACCATCAGAGAGCCCTCGGACGCGTTGGCCGAGAACCCAAGGGCTGTGGCGTTCGCGAACGCGATCCAGCCCGCCATCGAGACCGTGCAATCCGCCGTCCGCCGTTCCGTCGTCGGGCCGGAGGGGTCGACGATGGTTTCGTCGTACGTCCAATGGAGGCTCCCCGAGACGTTGAATGACAGGAACGTGCCGGGATGGGCGGACGAAGGCTCGACCCGGGACTGCTGAATGTCCGCAAGCGCCGTCTCGAGTCCCCCGTAGGAGATTCCCGCGTCCGTGTAGTTCCAGCTCTCGGAACTCGAGACGGTCCCGGCACCCTCCGGAATGCACCTGTAATCATCCGAGGGATCGAAGTTGTACGATTCGTCGACCCCCGACTCGTAGACGCCGTTCAGGTTCTTGTCCTCCTTGCCATCGACGCAGCCGCCATTGTCCGCGTCCCGATCGAGTTCCATCGGAATCCCGTCGTGGTCGAAATCCCGGCCCACGCGCAGAGAGGCATCGAGACCAATC
>VBMQ01000047.1:5261-33877 GCA_005878375.1 Methanobacteriota archaeon
ACAGGACGGAGTATCCGTATCTCGAGTCGAAAATGCTCGCCCGGACGTCCGCCTTGTCCGGCACTTGATCCCCGTCCGTGTCGCGGTTCAGCGGGTCGGTGTCGAATCGATTCGTCTCATCGAAGTCCATGATCCCATCCCCGTCGGAATCCGTATGGACGGACGCCTCGTCGGAACGCGCGTGGATCTGGGAGACGGGCGGGAGGAGGAAGTACACATCGATGCGTCCCTGCATGGACTCGGGAGTCCCTCGCGCTCCGTTCCCCGTCGCCGGATCGTGGGCGTAGAACGTCCGCTGTGTACCGACTACGTCATACCCCATCACGACGACGGCATGGCCTCCCCCGGGCGGCCGCTGTCGGTAACCAAGGAACACAGGGAGGCCAGCATCGATGCTCGAGACGACCGAGGTCCAGAAGCGGTTCACATCGGGGTCGAGCACCATCGTGACCGTGGTCCCAAGCGCGAATTCGAGACCTCGCTTCTCTTCCAAGGGATAGGTCCCGTCGCCGTACTGGAAGTCCCGCTCGGGACCCGGGAGTCGGTCCTTGAAGATCTCGTATCCGACGCGGTCTTGGCTCAGAGCCCCGCCGAAGGCGTGGTCGATGATGACGATCGAGGCGATGGCGCAATCTTCCTCGGCGGGGTCCCCCGTGTAAGAGCCTTCGCGGTGCGGCCGGTCCCACGCGTGGTCCCCCGTCTCATCGCGTTCCTCGAGGAGCAAGAGGCTCGTGTCCTTCCGTTGGAGGAGGAGGGGCACATTCGTGAGCAGATGTGCGAGGGGCGCGTTCGCGGTCCCGCGCGTCCCTGTCAAATTGAATGCGTTGGCGGGGGAGAACTCCGCCGCGCTCCCATCGTCGAATGCGGCCTGCACCCGCCAGTAGTACGTGCTCGGGGACAGCGGAGCTGCCGTGTACGTCGAGTACGGCGCGTTGATATCGACCATCTTTTGGGCGAACTGCGCGTCGGTCGCGATCTGCACTCGGTAGTGGACGGCATGCGGGACCGCGTACCAGGCGAGGCTCGCGTTCGTGCCGTCGAGCTGTGCCCCGTCGAACGGGGCGAGGACCGCCACGGCGGGGTACGGGTTCCGTCCGCCAGGGGTCGCTTCCCCCGACGAGTAAAGCACCCAGTCGAGACGCCGCGCGGGCGCGATCGATTGGGGGATTCGGCCGATCGTCGAACCGGGGCTCAAGGGATCCACCTCGCCGCCGCGCGTGAGCTTGACGGAATCGGGCTGGTTCTCCCCCCAAGCAATCCAATCGAGGTCGCCCTTCGTTCCGCGCAGGGTCAGATTGCCTGCGGAGGACAGGAACGCGGCTCGATCCGCGTGCACCGTGCTCCCCTCGACCCGATTCTGACCGTCGAATCGAATCAGAAGGAGCGCGTTCGCCGCGACAGGACCGATCCCGCTGGGCAAGTCATATCGCACGGCGGTTTCGTTCTCGAGCGACAACCCCCGGAGGTCATACGCCGACGTGCCTCCGTTCTTGAGTTCGATCCACGAGGGATCTCCGGGTGCCGGGTCGAAGAGAACCTCGTTCAGGACGAGGGTTGGCGGGATGGTGGGTCCACCGGCCCCGAGCGAGAGAAGGCGCCACGTCACGAGCCCGGCGAGTGCCACGAGGAGAACGACCACCACCGCCACGATCTTCCGGCGACGCGAGCCCTTCTCGCCGAAGACTTTTCTCTTTGGACTGGCGCGGCGCTCGGGGGGGGCGGTGCGGACTCGCCCACGACGCTCGCGCCGCCAAACCCCTCCGGGCCTGGAGCAGCCGAGTGGATCGAACCACCCTCCCCCGCCACAACCCACGCATGCGTTTGACGCTCTTTAGAGATTTCGGACCCCTGCTGTCATCCCTTCGCCGCGGACCTGCCTCACGACGCGGACCTTTCCGGGGGGAAGGACCCGCGTGGCTTCTTCGATCGGGACCTCAAACTCGCGCGCGCACTCTCGCGCGAACTCCTCTTTGCTCTGGTCTCCCGGTTCGAGGATGTAGTATCGGGACGCACGGGGGGCGACCGCCTCGACCGGACCCGCCATCACCTTGTGGTGTCCTTCGTGTTCGATTTGACCGATCGCCGCGCGGACCGGGATGTCGTGCACGTAGTTTCGTTTTCCGCGGACGACCCACGCGCCGCGGGACACGTACTCGCCGCTCTCCGCCCGCTTGCTCACCTGTTCCGGCAGGACCCAGAAGGTGCTCCCTGACGCGATTCCCGCGGACCAAGCCTTCGACCACGCGAGGGCGAACGCACACGCCTCTCGAAGCGTGGCCTCCCCCGCCTTCGATCCGTCCTTCACGACGCAACTCGGAGCCCCGTGGACATCCGCGTGGACGTACCGGTCCCCCTCCTTCAAATGTTTCTTCACCACGGCATCGTTCGTCTTCGCATCCCGCCCGCCAATCACGAGGAATTCCTCCGACGAGATGAACCAACGGTACGCCTCGAACCAAAACGCCTTCGTGGCTTTCACCTTCGGCCGCGCCGCCACCTTACCCGCCTCTTTGGCGGCTCGCTCGAGCTCCCGGCGGGTCTGTTCAATGGCCGATGCCACCTTCTCCGCCTTTTCTCGGAGGTCTTTCTTTCGGTCGAACAGGCGTTGCGCGTTCTGGTTCACGTCCTTCGTCCAGTCGATCTCAACGTCCGTGACATCGGCGACCGCGACGCGCGCGACATGGCGCTCGTGGTCGACGTCGAGGACCGTCCCGCCCACCTTCAGGGTCCCCTCGCGCGCCGCTCGGATCAAGTCTTCGAAGACCGGGAAGTGCGCGTAGAGAAAGTGGGCCAAGGCCGCGGTTTGCACTTCTTCGGCCCGCAGATCGCGCAGGGAGGCTTCCTGCTGCTCGAGGCGACGGCGGACTTTCGCGGCGGCGTCCTCTGAAGGCGCCGGTGGGGCCTCGACATGGTGGTCGAGGAAGAACGAGAGCGCTTCGCCGAAGGTTGGAAACGAACGCTGATCTCTCGACTCGTACTGGACGAGGGGCACCGGGGTCACGTCGACAGGCGCCTCCCCTTCGAAAACCACCTGGGGGCTTGGGTTCTCTCGAATTTGGCGGGCGAGCTCGCGGATGACTTCATGCACCTTCGCCAGGCGCGAGTCCGACGAGTCAGGAACACGGACGCTCTTCTCAATCCCCGCGCGAAGGCAAACCTCTTCGGCATATTGGCCGCCGAGGTTCATCGCGCTCGCAAGAACCTTGACGATCGGCCCTTTGGCGGCAGATGCGGAGCCGGCGAAGGTTTCGGCGGTCATTTCGAGCGGATTGGCGGTGGCGGGCGGGAATTCGTACGGCCTCCCCGGTCCCACGGAGCGGTCGCGGAACGTGGCGCGTCGGAACGCGGCCGCCGTTGTCTCGTCTTGTACCAGAACCAGATTTCCCTTCCCAAACAGCTCGTAGATGAGCCGGGGGCCACGATCGAAGGATACAGTGACGATCCGATCGAACCCGCGCTGCTCGATCCCCGCGATGCGCGCGTTGTCCAAGTGCTTTCGCAGGGCCATCGCGAACGACGGTGGGCTCTCGGGCTTCTCCGCCGCCTCTCGGAGACACAGCCACGCCCCGACCTTAGCGTACAGCTCGCGACGGCCGCCGCCCGGTACGTTGACCTTGAGGATGACCTCGTCCTCCCGTTGATAGACCTTGTCGACGAACCCGCCAACGAGCGTGCGAAGCTCGGGGACCACGGCGAGGACGTCGAAGGAGGACATCCCGTCCTTCATGGACGCGTCGAACGGGACGGGCCTACTTAACGATAGGGTCATCGCACGCCTGCTGGCCAACGTTTAGATACGTGCGCGGGCTGACGCGCGACAACCCCGCCGAAAGAGGTGCGAGTATCGAATACAAGTGGACCGTGCTGACGGTCACGACCGTCGGCGTCCTCATGGCGGGGATCGACTCGCGGATCGTGATCGTCGGCCTTCCCCAGGTCGCCGCAAGCCTTCGCGCGGACGCGGAGCAGGCGATCTGGATCACGCAAGCGTACGTCCTCGGGAGCACGGTCGCCCTCCTCCTCATCGGGCGGATCTCGGACGTCGTGGGCCGCGTGAAGGTGTACACGAGCGGGTTCGCGGTTTTCACGGTGGGGTCCCTCCTCACGAGCCTCGCGCTGAACCCCGCGCAGGTGATCGCGTTCCGGTTCGTGCAGGGGCTCGGGTCCGCGATCTTGTTCACGAACAGCGCGGCGATGATCACCGACGCGGCCCCGCAGAAGGAGTTGGGCTACTTCATCGGGATCAACCAGGTCGCGTTCCGGATGGGCGCGATGGCGGGGCTCACGGTCAGCGGCATCATCCTATCGTTCCTCGATTGGCGGTTCCTGTTCTATATCAATATCCCGATCGGGATTTTCGGCACGGTCTGGGCGCACCGGCGGCTCCGGGAGATCGCGAAGATCGAAAAGGGCGCGCCGATCGATTGGCGGGGATTCGTCTCGTTCGTCGTCTTCATCACGAGCCTGCTCCTCGCGTTCACGAACGCGGCGTACGGGATGGCCGGGGTGGAGACCGTGCTCGCCCTCCTGGCGGCCTCCGTGGCCGCGCTCGCGCTCTTCGTGCGCTTCGAACTCCGGACGAAGTCCCCGCTCCTCGACCTCCGCCTACTCCGGATCCGCGAGTACTCCGGCGGCGTCGTCGCGCAACTCCTCAATGCGGTCGCCTTCGGGGCGTTCCTCCTCCTGTTGAGCCTCTATTTCCAGCTCGTGCGGGACATGACCCCCTTGCAGACGGGGCTCGTGATCATCCCGCTCGACATTGCCACGATCGCGTTCGGCCCGTTGAGCGGGAAGCTGTCGGACCGGCTCGGCCACTTGCCCTTCACGACGGGCGGGCTCGGGATCGTGAGCGTCTCCCTCTTCCTGATGGCCACGACCGACGCCTTCACGCCCGTCGGAGTCGTGGTCGCGTACATGGTCCTGTTCGGTGCGGGGATGGGAATCTTCGCCTCGCCGAACATGAGCTCAATCATGGGGTCCGTTCCCGCGGGGCGACGCGGCATCGCGTCGGGTTTCCGCGCGACGTTCTTCAACGTAGGGTTCGTGTTGAGCCTGAACGTCGCGATCCTTGCGATGGCGTTCACGGTCCCGTACGCGTTCGTGTCCCACGTGATCGCGTCCGGCGACCCGGTCGCGCTGACCGCCGCCGACCGGATCTTGTTCCAAACGGGACTGCGGACCGCGTTCCTCTGGATGGCCGTGCTCAACTCCCTCGCCATCGTCCCGTCGTTCCTCCGCGGGCAGCGCGTCCGCCAGCAGCGGCCTTCGGCGGTCGGCGGCATCACGGAAGTGTGAGTCGGGGCGGCTGGCGGGAAAGCTTATGTCGCGTTCGGGACTTGCGCCGCGCACTGCCGCAGTGGCTTAGTGGTAGAGCGGCGCCTTGGTAAGGCGCAGGTCGGGGGTTCAATTCCCCTCTGCGGCTTCACCCTCGACTCGTAACTTTAGGAGCGCCGCGATTCCGAGTGGCCGTTGGGCGTTGCCAATCAGGTCCCTTCGACCTCGAGCCGATGTTCCCGCCGAGGAGGGTCGGCTCCTCTTTGGACCATCGCCGCCCGTGCAATCTCGCGGGCGATGTCCATGAAGGCGGCTTCGACATTCGCGCCGGTTTTCGCGCTCGTCCGCCACGTCCGGCCGGGCAACAGGCGGACGAAATCGCGCAGCTCTCGGGCGGCCCCTGGAGAGGACGCGAGGTCCGCCTTGTTCGCGAGGACATTCGCCGGAACGTGGCCGGCCACCCGACGGACGGATGCGACCCAGTCCACGAGTGCCGCGATCGTGTCCGGCCGGGTCAGGTCCCCGACGGCCATCACCCCGTGACACCCGCGGAAGTACCCTTCCTTCAGGAGCTCCCGTAGCGTCGGCTCGCCCATGATGTCCCAGACCGTGAGGACGACCCGCGTGTCGTCGGGCGAAAGGACGACCTCCTTCTTCGTGACCTTCGCGCCCATCGTGGGCAGGTACCGATCATCGAACTGATCGAGCACGAACCGTCGAGCCAAGCTCGTCTTCCCGACGGACCCCTCCCCGACGAGGCACACCTTTGCTTTGACGAACACGGGAGAAGGGGTGCGCGGTGCTCCGCCCGGCGTGGGAGTCTTGGGGGGGATGGTTTCGGTGCTGGCGGGCACGGGGGGTGCGCTCCGGCGACTTGGGCGGGCCTCCCTCTTCGGGTGGCTCGGGCCGCGATATTCCTAAAAGGGGCTTGAAAGGCCGGTATCAATTGTGCCCGATTGCAATCGCCGGGGGGCCCTGGGCCGACGGCCGGACTGAGAATTCGCAATCGGGGCTTCCCGGCGCCACGCCTTATTCCTACGCGGGGTAGAACACCGCCTCGAGGGAGGCGCTGTCGAAACGATCGCCCGGGCCGCCGCCCGCATCCATCAGGGCGTTCACGTAGAACGTGACGGTGGCCGCCCCCGGAACCGCGAACGACCGAAGGAGCGGAACGGTCACGTAGTGGAACGGGTCCGTCGGGAGCGAGAATGGGACAGAAACGAAGGCGGTCGAATTGTCGATCAGACAATCCGTCGCGGTCGCGGCCAAGACGAGTCGGGCGGTGTCGCTCACGCCCGAAGTGTGGTTGATGCCGACGCCGACCGTTGCGCTGACGGCGACGCTCCCCGCGCCCGGGACGGCGATCGTCACCTCCGCTCCCGTGTAGTGGGTGCACGACGACCCGATCGCCATGGGACCTCCGCGCGAGCCGTGGGACGCCCGGCTCCCCGGGCCCGCGGGGCCCGGCACCAGAACCGCTGCGACGAGCGCGACGAGGGCGACCGCGATCGTCACGACGTTCATCGGCGAAATCTTCGAGGGTCGCCCGTTCGTCGACGACCCGCGGTTCGATCCCTGTTCCTTGGTTCCTGACCCGCCGGCGGACTGCATGGGGGGCCATCTAGGCCCCTTACAAGTAGGTTCTGGAGGCCCGCCGCCAAGACCTCGCTACCGCTCCAGGTCGAAGTAGATGCGGACGGTCGCGCGGTATTCCGTGACCTTCCCGTTGTCGAGGGACACCTCGAACTCGGACACGCGCCCCCACTTCATCCCGCGCACCGTCTTCCCCGCCTCTTGCACCGCGTTCTTCGCTGCGGCGGCGAAGCTCGTCCCGGAGACACCCACGACGTCAATCACTTTCTGAACCATGCCCGATCCTCCCGCGCGGGGACCGCTCTCCCGTATATCGAAGTTGAGGTTAGGGCGCCCCGTCGCGCCGCTCGCGGCCCCGCCTTCCCTTCCGACCGCCGTGGCGGTGGCGCTTCTCCTTTGCCCGCGCGTCCTTCGGCGGCCGCTCCTTCCGTTTCTTCCTGTCCTCGCCATCCATCAGGCTCGGAGGGACGACGGCGGGGAAAAAGGTGCCGATGTTCCGCAAGCCGTGCCGCCCCCGTCCGACGTTTGTGAGACACCTTAATATTCTCCCCGCGGATACGGGGCGCGAAAGGACTAAGCGCCCGCGCGCGCCACCTTTCCGGGATAACCTGTGCGGGCCAAGCGGGGCTCACCGGGGACGCGCGTCGCCGTGAAGGCGACTTCTGGGGGAGGTCGTGAATCAGGGGACCCGCTCGTCCGGTACCTCGTGATCTGGTGGCACCTCCAGAAGATGTACGTCGGGATTTTCGAGAACGAGACGGAGGCCACGCTCCACGCCGCCGCGCGCAACGGCGTGGTCGTCGAGCTCATCGGGTCCGAGGTCGCGATCGGTTCCGTGGAAGACTATTGGCGGCGCGACGACCAGGGCCGCCCGATGCCCGGCGAGTGGCGGACGTCCCGAATCCTCGTGGCCGCGTAACGGGACCGAAGCGTATTTATCACGACCGTGCCTCGCGCGATTCGCTCCATGGAAACCGTCCGAGTCACGTTCGCGGACCATGCACGCCCGGACCGCTCCGGTGCGCTGATCCTTGACGACGATGGCCGCGTCACGCTGCTCCCGAGCCCGCCGCTCGCAAACGCCCTCGCCCGTGCGAAGCTAGACCCCGCCACAGACCTCACCCCGATTCGCTTCGACGACCGGAAACGGGGTCTCGCGTTCGCCGCCGCCCTCGAAAAAGGCGTTCGCGCCTCCCTGTTGCAGTGCGAATTCGTCGCGGGCGCGTTCGAGCTCCGCGCGTACGTTGGCGGCGAGTGGGTGCGCCTCGCGCTGACGCCTGGGGAGTTCGACCCGGATGCCGGCTGGGAGTTCCTGTTGGCGGTCAACGAGGCGAAGCTCGCGGCGCCGCTCCCGTAGGCTACCCGAATTCGCGCCCGACGCGACGCCCGTGTTTCTCGTGGATCGTCTCGAACCGGTCGCGCGCCGCGTCGTTCGCCTGCACGACCTCGAACTCCGCGAGGTAGTTCCGATCCTTGTACAGGATCACGTCCTTCCCGTTCCGGTGGACCTTCAGGATCAGGTTCACGTCGCCGCCGCCTTCGGGGCCTTCGAAGAGCGTGTAGAACCCGAGGAAGTGGCCCTCGAGCTCCTCGAACCCCTCGTCCCCGTAGAAGAACCGCCAGCGGACCTTGTCCCCCACGTACAGGTCCATGAGGCCGAGGAGCCGCTCGTCGACGACGCCCGTCTCCTTGAGGACCTCGCGTTCCTCCTCGGTCGGGTCCCGGTCGTGCTCGGCCATCGGCCCCGCGAAGCGAGCGCCGACCTTAAAGTCTGGCCTCGCTTCCGTCGCGCCGTTGAGAATGGGAGGGGAGCTTTCTTGACCCCCGCTCGAATCCGTTCGTCATGCGCGCCCTCTTCGCATCGATCGTCGCGACGTTCGTCCTCCTCACGGCAGGCGGAGCGCTCGCGGACGCGGGCTCCGTGACCTTGAACCCCGGCCAGGAATCGACCGTGGCGTCGTTCACCCTCAAGGCGGGCGACGTCGTCGACTACACGTATTCGACGGGTCTCGGGATTACGTTCCGAATCCTGCGATCAGGGACCGAAGTGTTCAACACCTCCTCGCAGGCGACGCACGGGACGTTCACGGCGTCGGCCGACGGCACGTACGCGTTCTCGTTCCGCAACGACGGGTCGTACCTCTCGCCTGTCAGCTACTCGATCGAGAAGAAGGCGGACACGAGCGGCCCCCTGCTCATCGTGGGCGTGGGGGCGATCGCCGCGGTCGTCGCGGGCGTAGGCATCGCGCTCGCGCTCCGCGCGCGGGGCCGGAAGGCCCCCATCCAGGCGCAGGGCCCGCCCCCGCCGCCGCAGTGATGTCCGGCCCGCTCACGCGTCGAGATACCGGTAGAACTCGTACGGGCTCGGCCGCAACGAGGTCTCCAGGTTCTCCCCCATCTTGAGCTCCGTGTACTTGTCGAGCAGGTCCTGCGTGAACACGCCCTTGAGGAACATATAGTCCGTGTTGAGGTAGTCCACCGCCTCCTTCAAGGAGCCCGGCAGCTCGCGGATCCCGAGCTCCTTGCGCTTCCGCTCCTCGAGCTTGTAGATGTCTTCGTCGACAGGGTCGCCCGGGTCGATCTTCTTCTTGATGCCGTCCAAGCCCGCGCACAGCATCGCGGCGAACGAGAGGTATGGGTTGCACGACGGGTCCGGCGTTCGGTACTCGACCCGCTTCGCGTGTTCGATCCCCTTGTAGTAGACGGGGATGCGGACGTTCGCGCTCCGGTTCCGCCTCGACCAGGCGATGAACACGGGGGCCTCGTACCCGGGCACGAGCCGGCGGTACGAGTTCGTCGTCGGGTTCGTGACCGCGCACAGCGCGCGCGCGTGCTCCATGAGTCCGCCGATGTAGTACCGGCACGTCTGGGAGATTTCCGCGTACGCATCGTTCCGGTCGAACATCGCATTCTTCCCCTTGGTCCAAAGGGACTGGTGGACGTGCATACCGCTCGCGTTGTCCCCGAAGATTGGCTTCGGCATGAACGTCGCGAGCTTCCCCCTCTTGGCGGCGACCATCTTCGCGACGTACTTGTACGTGACAACTTTGTCGGCCATCTTCACGAGCTCGTCGTACCGCATGTCGATCTCGACCTGGCCCGCGGTGGCGACCTCGTGATGGTGGGCGTCGAGCGTCATCCCGAAGGAATCCATGAGGAGGCGACAGAATTCGTTCCGATAGTCCTGGAGGGAATCCTGCGGGGGGGCCGGGTAGTAGCCTTCCTTGAACCGGATCAGGTAACTCTTGCCACCGTTTTCCGACCACGGAGCCTCGCTCGACAGGATCTCATAGCCGCATCCCTGCCAGGGATTCCGCACCGCGTCCGGGGTCGGGAGCATCCGGACGCCGTCGAACACGAAGAACTCGATCTCCGGGCCCCAGTACGTCGTGTCGTACCCCGCGTCCGCCGCCGCCTTCGCGGCCTTCTGCGCGATGTATCGGGAGTCGCGGGAGAAGCGCTCGTGGGTGCCGCCTTCGTGGACATCGACGATGAACCGCGCGGTCTTGTCCTCCGCGCCATAGAACGGGAGGAGGGCATACGAGCTTGCGTCCGGGTACAGGACCATGTCGCTCTCGTGGATCTCCTTGAACCCTTTGATCGAGGAGCCGTCGAGCTTCCCGATCCCGTTCTTGAAGTCCTCTTCCGCGACGGTATTGGCGGGGACGGTGATGTGCTGCAGGCTCCCGAGAAGATCGACGAACCACAGGTCGATCCAGCGGACGCCCTCCTTCTTCATCGCCTCCACTACCGGTCCAGCGCTTCCGTTCTTCGTGGATTTCGCCATCGTATCCTCCCGATCCCTTGGCCCGAGCCCCAAGCGTTGGGACCTCCCTTCCGAGGTGCCTCTCGCGGGATTGGGCCGTTCATACTTAAACGTTCTTCGACGAAAATCGGACGATTGTTTCGTATCTGAATCGAATTCTGTACATTCGTATCGAATTTTGACGCGATGCCACCAAGATTAATACCTTTGACCGCGTTCGCGACTCCATGGAAGAGCCTTCGACCACCGCCAAAATCGACGAGCTCGACGTGTCGATCCTCCGCGAGCTGAACGGGGACGCGCGTCGGTCGTACCGGGAACTCGCGAAGGCCCTCGGCGTTTCGATCAGCACGGTGAGCAACCGCGTCAAGCGGCTCGAGGCGGAGGGCGTGATCGCCGCGTACGTCCCTGTTCTCGACCCCAAGCGAATCGGTTACGACGGCGCCGCAATCGTCGGCGTGAAGATCTCCCGCGGGAAGCTCCTGGAGGTCCAACGCCGGATCGGCAAGGACGAGCGCGTGTTCGGCGTCTACGACGTCACGGGCGAGTGGGACTCCGTGATCATGATCCGGTTCCGGACGACGCGCGAGCTCGACGCGTTCATCAAGAAACTGGTGGCGATGGAGAACGTGGAGCGCACGTACACGCAGGTCGTCCTCAACATCGTGAAGGATGAGAAACGCGTCGTCCTCTGAGGGAATCCCCGGGAGACCCTACATACGTATTAATATCGCGAGCCGCGCTTACGCGGACTCGGAGAACGGCGGGAGGGGCGTATGGCCAACCTACTGGAGTTCGACCCGAACCGGGACCTCACGTTCCACTCCGACCGGGACCGTGCGTTCGACCCCGGCCGCAAGCTCCTGTTCGACCAGCAACGGGACCTCGGGTTCAATTCGGATCGGGGGCTCCCCTTCGGGCGGCGGGGCGTCGTCTTCCGCGGCTTCATCTGTCCGATCTGCGGGGCGGGAGTGACGGAGGACCAGCCGACCTGCACGGATTGTGGCGCCGTGTTCGACCCCGGGGCGGCCGGGCGCCCGCCCTCGAGGCCCTCGGCTCCAGCCCCGCCAAAGCCGGCACCGCCGCCGGTCGCCCACCGCGCGCCGAGGCCGACCTCGTCCCCGCCAACTCCGCCTGCACACCCGCCACCGCCGCCCGTTCGCGCGTACCCGCCAACCCCTAAGACATTGGACTTCACAACGTGCCCGTTCTGCGGGGCGCGCCTCGCCGCCAACGACGCGTTCTGTTGGAGTTGCGGCAACCGCATGTATGCGAAGGGGCGGTGAACGGCATGGCCGGGTTCCTCGGAATCAGCGTGTACGTGTGGGTTGCCTTAATTTCCCTGGTCTTCCTGATTTTGCTCGCTTCGTTAGGTCACTATGGCTTCGGTGTCGGCCACGACGTGGATGTCGGGGGCGGCGTCGATCACGATTTTGGGCAGTTCACCGGCCCCGGAGTCTCGCCGCTGAGCCCTCCCTTGCTCGCTGCGTTCGGGACGACATTTGGCTCTGTCGGGGCCCTTCTCGAAGCGGTGGCGATTAATCCCATACTCGTGGCCCTTGGGGCGGCTCTCGTGGCGTTTGTCGTCGCCCTCGGCCTCTTCTTCTTGATTCAGCGCTATTTGGTCGAAGCCCAGACATCCTCGGATGTGGTTCCGGAGACGTTAGTCGGTCGGGACGCTACTGTTCTCATTCCCATCAGCGCGGGGCAGAACGGTCAAATCCTCGTTATCACGGAAGAGCGGGGGCGCAGCCTCTTTCCGGCCACCGCGCGAGAAGAAATTCCACGAGATTCCCACGTCGAGATCATCGGATTCATGGGGGGTGTTGCGAACGTACGAAAGAAACTGGCTTGAGGGGATGCAATGGGTGTGATTGGAGCTGCGACCGGGAAGCTGATGGATCTTGACCTCGGAGGGTTAGCGGTAATCCTTCTCTTGATTGCCGTCTTTGGTGCCTTCCTTGCGGTTGTGATCTTCGCGGCGCGTTACAAGAAGGTCCCTCCGGACAAGGCGATGGTCGTGTATGGTCGCCGCATGACCGCAGGACGCGCCGGATACGAAGTCATCACGGGTGGGGGCAAGTGGATCCGGCCAATTACCGAAGCATATGAATTCCTTCCGCTCGATGTTCGGACCCTCGACGTCGTCGTCACCGACATCGTGACTGATGTGAAGGAAAGCGGCGCCAAGGTCAACATCAAGGCCGTTGCCCAGGTACGCATCGCTGACGATCCGGTGGTTCTCAGAACCGCCGCCAGGCAGCTTATTCACAAGCGCGATGACGAGGTGAGCGCGATCGCGCTCAAGACCCTGGAGGGCCACGTTCGTGGCATCTGCGCGACGTTGTCGATCGAGCAAATCAACAGCGACCGGGACCGCGTCGCGACCCAGGTCCAAGGGTTGGCGGCGAACGACCTGAAGAACATCGGCCTCGAGATCCGATCGTTCGTGATCAAGGAAATCGAGGACGAGCATGGGTACCTCGATGCCCTCGGCGTCAAGCGGACGGAGGAAGTCAAGCGGGACGCGCGGATCGGGAAGGCGAACGCGAACCGCGAGGCGACGATCGCGGAGGCGCAGGCCGCCCAGACGGCGGAGCAGGCGAATGCGGCGGCGGAGGCCAACGTTGCAATCTTCCACCGGGACCGGGACATCACCGTCCAGCAGTCCGAGTCCCAGGTCGAAATGGAGCGCGCGAACAAGGAGATCGCGTTCAACATCCAGACCGCGAAGCGGCAGCAGGAATTGATCGTCGAGCAGAAGCGGATCGACATCCGTGCGAAGGAGCAGGAGGTCCTCGTCCAAACGCAAGAGGTCCTACGGAAGCAGCAGGAGCAGAACGCGGAGCAAATCGTTCCGGCCTCGGCGAGGGCGGACGCAATCGCGGCCGAGGCGGACGGGGAGCGTCGGCGGCTCATCGCAATCGCGGAGGGTGAGAAGGAGCGGCTGTCCCGAGTGGCGATGGGCGATGCGGAGCGGATCCGTCAGACGGGGACCGCGGAGGCGGACATCATCCGGCTCAAGGGTGAAGCCGAGGCGTACGCGATCAAGGCGACGGGCCTCGCGACGGCGGAAGCGATGCGGGCGAAGGCCGAGGCGTGGGAGCTGTACGGCCGCGCGGCGGTCACGCAGCTCATCGTCGAGAAGCTGCCCGAGATCGTCGGCAACGCGGCGAAGTCCCTCGAGGGCACCTCGAAGCTCATCATCATGGGCGAGCGGGGGCCGAGCAGCCTCGTCGGCTCCGTCGTGGACATCGCGGCGCAGGCGCCCGCGCTCGTGAAGGCGCTCACCGGAATGGAGATCGCGGACCTGGCGGGGAAGCTCAAGGACGTCATGAAGTGAGCCCGCGGATCGAGGGCGTGACGTGGTCCGTGGGGGCCTCCCCGGAGGCGATGCTCGCGGCCTTCGGGGAGGAGGCGTTCACGGTGGCAGTCTTGGCAGCGCTCCTCGAAGATCCGGCCCTGAAGGAGAAAGCGGAGGCGGCGCTCGCGGGAAACCCCGCGACCCTCCGTGCGGGACGCCTCACACGTTGACGACGACGACGTCCTTGATCGCCTGCATCCCCTGGAAGGGGAGGATCAGGCGGCCGCCCGCGTCCGTCTTGTACAGCCGCGTCTCGACCTCTTCGGCGGGGATCACGAGAACGTCCATGACCTTGCCCGACCTCGTGTCCATGATGAAGTTCTCGATCATGCCCAGGATCTGTCCGTCGTTCGTCATCACGGTCTTCCCGCGCAGCTCGGTGGCGAATTTCCGCATCCCATCACCTGTGGAGAAGCACGGATCCCGTGCTCCCATCCCTTCGTCTGTCGGACGAATGGCAGACTCCCTATAAGGAACTTTCCTCGGGTGTGCGCAAATGGCGCGGGCCTCTGCGACCGGCCGACGTCTACCGGTAATAGACGATCTCTTCCTTCTTCTTCGTGCTGCTCCGCTGGAGCTCCTGCCCAATCCGCTCGTAGAACCGGACGGTCTCCTCGTCGATGCTCGCTGGAATTTGGCGGCGCGCGTCCTCGAAGTGCTTCATCGTGACCTTCTTCGCCTTCATGTCCTCGCGCAGCGCCGTCATCGCCGCCTCGCGGCACAGCCCCTCGACGTCCGCCCCCGTGTAGCCGTCGAGCTCCTCGGACAGCGCCTCGACGTCGACGTCCTTTTCGAGCGGCATCCCGCGGATGTGGACCTTGAGGATGTCGAGCCGCGCCTTCTTGTCCGGGATCGGGACGAGGATGAGGCGGTCGAACCGGCCCGTGCGCAGCAGGCCCGGGTCGATCATGTCCGGGCGGTTCGTCGCGCCGACGACGACGACGCCCTCCATGCTCTCGAGACCGTCGAGCGACGTCAGGAGCTGGTTCACGACGCGCTCCGTGACGCCCTCGTCGTTGCCCGTCCCCCGCCGGTGCGCGATGCTGTCGAGCTCGTCGAGGAAGACGATGCACGGCGCGACCTGCTTCGCCTTCTTGAAGATCATCCGGACGGCCTTCTCGGACTCCCCCACCCACTTCGACATGACCTCCGGGCCCTTGATCGAGATGAAGTTCGCCTCGCTCTCCGTCGCAACCGCCTTCGCGAGGAGCGTCTTCCCCGTCCCGGGCGGCCCGTACAAGAGGATGCCCCGCGGCGGGCGGATGCCCATCCGCGTGAACGCCTCCGGTTCCTTGAGCGGGAGCTCGACGGCCTCGCGGAGCTTCATCTTCACGTCTTCAAGCCCGCCAACGTCGGTCCATGCAACCCGGGGGACCTCGACGAGGACCTCCCGCATCGCACTCGGCTCGATCTCCTTGAGGGCGTTCTTGAAGTCGTCGTTGAGGACGCGCATCCTCTCGAGGACCTCGGCGGGGATCGGGCGCTCGAGGTCGATCTCGGGCAGGTACCGGCGGAGGGCCTTCATCGCCGCCTCGCGGCACAGGGCCGCGACGTCCGCGCCCACGAACCCATGGGTCACGTTCGCGAGGTCCGTGAGGAGGCGGTCCCTCTCCTCCTCCGCCCCTTCGATCGGCATTCCTCGCGTGTGGATCTGCAGGATCTCCTTCCGCCCCCGGCGGTCCGGGACGCCGATCTCGATCTCGCGGTCGAACCGGCCCGGGCGGCGGAGCGCGGGGTCGATCGCTTCCTCCCGGTTCGTCGCACCGATCACGATGACCTGGCCGCGGCCTTGCAGGCCGTCCATGAGGGTGAGGAGCTGCGCGACGACCCGCCGCTCGACCTCGCCCGTGACTTCCTCCCGCTTCGGGGCGATCGAGTCCAGCTCGTCGATGAACAGGACGGACGGCGCGTTCTTCTGCGCCTCCTCGAACTTCTCCCGGAGCCGCTCCTCGCTCTGGCCGTAGTACTTCGACATGATCTCCGGGCCCTGGATCGAGTAGAAGTTCGCGCCCGCCTCGTTCGCGACCGCTTTCGCGATCAGCGTCTTCCCCGTCCCGGGGGGCCCGTACAGCAAGACGCCCTTTGGCGGCTCGATCCCCAGCCGCTCGAAGAGCTCCGCGTGCTTCAGCGGGAGCTCGATCATCTCGCGGACCTTGAGCAGCTCCTCGCTCAATCCGCCGACGTCCTCGTATGTGACCGTCTGCGTGAGGACCTCGCCCTCGCGGACGGGCTCCTCCTTCATCTCGATGATCGAGTCGTCGACGATCTGGACGATGCCCTTCGGCATGACCTTGATGACCATGAACGGGAGCGCGCCGCCCATGAGCGCGATGCCCGGGACGATGACGACGTCGCCCTTCGTGACCGGCGGCTTGAGGAGCCCGCGCTTCACGAAGTTCTCAATCCCCTGCCCGAACGAGATCTTGTGCCCCTCGCTGATGATCGGGGCGATCGTGACGCGCTCGCCGGGGAAGACCTCCGCCTTGCGGACCTCGACCTTGTCGCCGATGCTCACGCCGAGGTTGCGCCGGACGAGGCCGTCGACGCGGATGATGCCCTTGCCCTCGTCCTCCTGCATGACACGAAACAGCTTGGCGGCGGTCCCCTTCTTCCCGACGATCTCGACGACCTCGCCGACGTCGATGCCGAGCGCGAGGCGCGTCTTCGTGTCGACGCGCGCGCGGCCGAGGCCCACGTCGGACTGAGGCGCTTCCGCCACCTTGAGAACGACCCTTTCGGGCACGGCATTTCAACCTGATGGGACTATATCAAGATTGTTGCCCGATTAGGCAATTTTGGGACGAACGAATCATGCGGTCCCCGCGCGCGGCTTTTGGCGGTGTCGTTCGATTGCCTCCGCGAGCGTCAGCTCTCCCTTCGCCACCCGGCGGGCGAGCGCCTTCGAGATCGTGACTATTCCGTCGCTCTTCAGGCGGCTCTGGCGCTGCGTCTCCCGGACCTCTCCCGGCGTGGGCTCGACGGCGTAGAAGCGCGCGGCGCGCACGCCCCGGCCCCGCGCGATCTCGACCGCCGCGTCCGCGTCCGGCGTGTGTGACCTGTGGGTGGTCCCCTTCTCGTCCACAATCTCGACGGGGAGTCCGAGGGGCGAGAGGGCATTGATGATCCGATTCCGATTCGTCGGATCCCCGTGCCCCACGCGCAGGCGGACGCGGTCGGACGGGAAGGCGAGCATCGCGGCCCGCACGACGCCCTCGACGGCCTCGGGGTTCGCCGCCTCGCGCGTGTCGATGATTTCCCCGTCGCCGAGGATCGCGACGCCGGGCTCCGCGCCGGGATCGACGCCGACGACGAGCTCTCGCCACTGGCGGTGACCCCGCACGATCGCGAGCCCCTTCGCGATCGCCTCCCCGAGGACGTCGACCGCCACGACCGCGGCGAACCGGACCCGGGGCGCCTCCGCGGGGGACGTCAGGATCGCCCCGACCTCCCGCGGTATCTCGTCCTGGAATGATAACGAGGCGAACGGCACGTCCTTCGCCTTGAGCGCGGCCACCAGGTCATGGTACAGACGGAAGTCCTCCGTCAAGATGCCGAGGACCTTGCGCACGCGGAGAAAGGGCCGCGTCGGCTCAAGAACGTTCCGACCTTTCGGCGGCCCGGCGAGGCTCCGGAACCCGGCGAACACCGGATTTCGAAATCGGACCGGAAATACTTTATACGGAGAAACGAGACGAAGAAGCTGCTGGTGAAGGACCTCATCGTCATCTTGGTTGCCGTCGGCGGTCTCCTCGCATTCTATGGCGTCGTTGTGTTGGTGTCCACGCTCGCGCAAGTGAGACTGCCTTAGGCGCGCGTCCGCGAGAAAATCCCGCGTCGGCGGGGCGAACCTTCGAGGCCGGCGAGCTGCTCGAAGAACTTCTTCTCCTCCGGCGTCAAGTTCGAGGGCGTGACGACGATGACGCGGACGAGCTGGTCTCCGCGCCCGCCGCCCTCCGGATCCGGCATCCCTTTCCCGCGAAGTCTGAGGAACGTGTGGGTCTGCGTGCCCGGGGCGATCCGGAGACGCGCCGTGCCCTCCAACGTCGGGACCTCGACCTCCGCGCCGAGCGCCGCCTGGCCGAACGTGATTGGCAGATCCATCACGAGGTCCGCACCTTGGCGGTGGAACACAGGATGGGGACGCGCGTGGAGGATGAGGTACAGGTCTCCCGCCGGTCCGCCGCGCGGGTCCGCCTCGCCCTTCCCCGTGAGCCGAAGTCGCACGCCGTCGTCCGCCCCGACGGGAATGTCGATCGCGAACGTGGACGTCTCGTGCGTCACGCCTGCGCCGTTACAGACCGCGCACGGGCGCTCGGGCCACTGGCCGCGCCCCCGACACCGAGGGCACGTCGTGATCGAGACCATCCGTGTGAAGCCGCGCTGCTGCACCTGGCTCATCTGCCCGGAGCCGCCGCACTGCGTGCACGTCGTCACGCGGCCTCCCTCGGCGCCGGTCCCGCTGCACTTTGCGCACCGAACCGCGCGAGGAACTTCAATCGTCTTCCGCGACCCGCGCAGGGCGTCCTCGAGATCAATCTCGAGGTCGTACCGCAGATCGGCGCCCCTTCTGGGCCCCGCCGCGCGCCGGGTCCCGAAGAAGTCCCCGAAGATGTCCTCGATGTCGCCGACGTGGGTGAACCGGGACCAGTCGAAGCCTTGCCCGCCCCACACCTGTTGCTCGACGCCCGCGTGCCCATACTGGTCGTACAGGGACCGCTTCTCTTTGTCCGCGAGGACCTCGTACGCCTCGCTGACTTCCTTGAACTTCTCCTCCGCCGCCGCCTTCCGCTCCGCGGGCACGCGGTCGGGATGGAACTCCATCGCGAGCTTCCGGTACGCGCGCTTCACGTCCTCGGGGCTCGCGTCGCGCGCGACCCCGAGCACCTCGTAGTAGTCCTTCTTCTCGCGCGTCCGGGCGGGCATGTGCCGTCCCTAATCCTTCTTCACTTCGTCGTAGTCGACGTCGACGACGTTGTCGTCGCCGCCAGCCGGGGGAGGTGGCTCCGGCTGTTCGCCGTCGGGTGGGGGCGCCGCGGCCTGGCCCCGCTGATAGATCTCGATCCCAAGCTTCTGGCTCTCCTGCTTCAGCTCGTTGAACGCCGTCCGGATCTTCTGGTAGTCGTCCGAGGGGAGCGCCTGCCGGAGGGCCTCCATCTTCGCCTGGTGACCTTGTCCCCGAGCTCCTTGAGCATCTTCTCTGTGGAGTAGACGAGGGCGTCGGACTCGTTCTTCAGGTCCGCGAGCTCGCGGCGCCGGCGGTCCTCGTCCGCGTGCTTCTCCGCGTCCTGCACGGCGCGGCTGATCGCGTCCTTCTCCATCCGGTGCGGCGCGAGGATCGTCAGCTTCTCCTGCTTCCCCGTGCCCTTGTCGAGCGCGGTCACGGTGAGGATGCCGTTCGCGTCGATGTCGAACGTGACCTCGATCTGGGGGAGGCCGCGCGGCGCCGGCGGGAGGCCCTGGAGGTAGAACTTCCCGAGGCTCACGTCGTCCCCCGCCATCGGCCGTTCGCCCTGGAGGACGTGGACCTCGACCGTCGTCTGCCCGTCCGCGGCGGTGCTGAACACCTGCGACTTGCGCGTGGGGATCGTCGTGTTCCGCTCGATGAGCTTCGTGAAGACGCTCCCCAGGGTCTCGACCCCGAGACTGAGCGGCGTGACGTCGAGGAGCAGGATGTCCTTGATCTCCCCGGCCAAGATCGCGCCCTGGATCGCGGCGCCGAGGGCGACGCACTGCATCGGGTCCACGCCCCGCTCCGCCTTCCGTCCGAGGATCCGCTCGAACCGGTCGCGGACGACGGGCATGCGCGTGGGGCCGCCGACGAGGATGACGTGGTGGACCTCCTTGTACTCCCACTCCCCGTCCTTGAACGCCTGGCGAATCGGGCCCTCGAGCTTCGACAGGATCGGCTCGACGAGTTCCTCGAGCTTCGCGCGCGTCATCGAGGCCTCGAGGTGCAGCGGCTTCCCCGCCTTCTGCGTGAGGAACGGGAGGTTGATCGTCGTGTTCACCGTGCTCGACAGCTCGATCTTCGCCTTCTCCGCGGCGTCTCGGATCCGCTGCATCGCCTGGCGGTCCGACCGCACGTCCGCGTCGTTCTTCGCCTTGAAGTCGTTCACGAGCCAGTCGACGATCGCGTTGTCCATGTCGAGGCCGCCGAGCTGCGTGTCGCCGCTCGTGGAGACGACCTCGAAGACGCCCTCGCCCATCTCCATCAGGGTGACGTCGAACGTCCCGCCGCCAAGGTCGAGGACGCAGATCTTGCCCTCTTTCTCCTTGTCAAGCCCGTACGCGAGCGCCGCCGCCGTGGGCTCGTTCACGAGCCGGAGGACCTCGAGGCCCGCGATCTGGCCCGCGTCCTTCGTCGCCTGCCGCTGGTTGTCGTTGAAGTACGCGGGGACCGTGATCACCGCCTGCTTCACGGGCTCGCCGAGAAACGCCTCCGCGTCCGTCTTGATCTTCCGCAGGATCATCGCGCTGAGCTCCTGCGGCGCGTACGGGCGCCCGTCGATCGTGACCTTGTAGTCCGTCCCCATCTTCCGCTTGATCTGGATGACCGTGCGCTCCGGGTTCAGGATCGCCTGGCGCTTCGCCGGCTCGCCGACGATCACACCGTCCTTCGCGAACGCGATCACGGACGGGAACATCTTCCCGCCGTACGTGGAGCCCTCCGCGCTGGGGATGATCTTCGGCTGGCCTGCCTCCATGTAGGCGCCCTCCGAATTCGTCGTTCCCAAATCGATTCCAATGATTTTTGCCATCTTCATGCACCTCGTTTCACGACGATGACTTTCGCCGGACGCAACAGGCGCCGGCGGTACCGGTATCCCTTCTGGACGACCTCGTGCACGGTCCCGTCCTTTAAGCCCTCATCGCTCGACTGCCCGACGACCTCGTGCTCGTACGGGTCGAACGGCATTTTGGAGGGGTCGATCGCCTCGAGTCCTGCGTCCGCGAGCGCCCGCCAGAGGTTCGCCTGCAACATGCGAACGCCGGCCCCTGCATCGCCGGGTAGCGCGGCGATCGCATGGTCGAAGTCGTCGAGGATCGGAAGGAGAGACGCGAGCAGGGCCTCGTTCGCGAGCTCGCGGACCTCGTCGACCTCGCGGGCGCTCCGCTTCTGCAGGTTCTCGTAGTCGGCCTGCGCGCGGCGGAGTCGGTCGAGGAGATCGTCGGCCCTTCGGGTCGCGGCCTCGAGCTCGGCACGGAGCTTCTCGATGTCCCCGGCCGTGGCGGGAGGCGCAGCCTCCGCTTCCACCGCGTCCGTCTGCGGGTCGTTGCCGCTCATGTCGACCCTCCTTGGGAGAGGAGGCGGGATGGGCGCACCGCTATCTCAGTATTCCTCGCTGTCGCCGTGGTCGTCGCCGCCGGCGCCCGCGCCGCCCTTTCCGCCCGCGCCGCCACCCCCGCCCGACTTGGCGGCGATGACGTCGTCGATCCGGAGGATCATGACCGCCGCGTCCGTCGCGGAGCTGAGCGCCTGCAGCCCGACGCGGATCGGCTCGAGGACCTCGTTCTTGCGCGCGTCCTCGATCTTCCCGGTGAAGACGTTGACGGCGGCGTGCTTGTTGCCGTTCTTGTGCGCCTTCCGCATGTCGATGAGCGTGTCGATCGGGTCGAGCCCCGCGTTCTCCGCGAGCGTGCGCGGGATGATCTCCGCCGCGTCCGCAAACGCCTCGATCGCGATCTGCTCCCGTCCGCCGACCGTGGACGCGTAGTCCCGCAGCCCGAGGGCGATCTCCATCGCGGTCGAGCCGCCGCCCGTGATGTACTTCCCGTCCTCGATCGCGACGGATACGACGGACACCGCGTCGTCCAGGCTCCGCTCGAGCTCGTCGACGACGTGCTCCGTGCCGCCGCGGATCAGGATCGAGACGGCCTTCGGGTTCTTGCAGCCCGTGACGAACGTCATCTCGTCGTCGCCGATCTTCTTCTCATACACGAGCTTCGCGTACCCGAGGTCGTCCTTGGCGAGCTCGTCGAGCTTCGTGACGAGCCGTCCGCCCGTCGCCTTCGCAAGCTTCTCCATGTCCGACTTCTTCACGCGCCGGACCGCGTAGATGCCCGCCTTCGCGAGGAAGTGCTGGGCGAGGTCGTCGATCCCCTTCTGGCAGAAGAGGACCGTCGCGCCCGACTTCTTGACCTGGTCGACCATCCGGCGGAGGACGCTCTCCTCCTCAGCCAGGAACGCCTGGAGCTGGCTCGGGTCCGTGATCTCGATCTTCGCGTCGATCTCCGTCTTCTTGACCTCGAGGGCCGCGTCGACCATCGCGATCTTCGCGTTGTCGACCTGCTGCGGCATCCCCGGGTGGACGCGCTCCTTGTCCACGATCACGCCCTCGACGAGCTGCGTGTCGTTGATCGAGCCGCCCTGCTTCTTCGTGATCTGGATGTTGTCCTCGTCGACGAACAGCTTGCCGTCGCGGTCCTCCGCGACGAGCGACGCCGCCTTCACCGCGACGTCTCCGAGGAGGTCCGAGTGGGAACTCGCGGCTTTGCTCGACATCGACGTGCGCGCGATCTTCAGGAGCGTGTCCCGGTCCTTCAGACCGACCTTCGCCGCGACGCCCTCGACGATCTCGCGGGCCTTGTCGGATGCCATCCGGTAGCCCTGCGCGATCACGGTCGGGTGGATGTTCTGGTCGATGAGCTCCTCCGCCTTCTTGAGCAGCTCCCCCGCCAAGATCACGGCCGTCGTCGTCCCGTCGCCGGCCTCGTCGTCCTGGGTCTTCGCGACCTCGACGATCATCTTCGCGGCGGGATGCTCGATGTCGATCTCCTTCAGGATCGTGACGCCGTCGTTCGTGATCACGACGTCCCCGAGGCTGTCGACGAGCATCTTGTCCATCCCGCGCGGCCCGAGCGTCGAGCGCACGGCGTCCGCCACCGCTTTGGCGGCGGCGATGTTGTTGAACTGTGCGCCTTTGCCGCGGTCGCGTCGGGTTCCTTCCTTCAGTACGAAAATCGGTGTTCCACTCGTAGGCATCATTGGCAAATCCCCCGTCTACTGGGCCATAGTAGACGTGCTCTTCTATATAAGGTATTCGGGAGAGGACCTTCTCACGGGGGTGGCGGCGCGTCCTTCTTGCGGCGCCGGCGAAGGATGAGCATGAGGACCGCGAACGCGATCGCCGCAACCAGCGCGATGAGCCCGAGGACCAGCCCGGACGAGACGCCTGCAGGCGCGTCGACGAGCAGCGATGCGGACGCGCTCGCGGAGCCGCCCCCGCCCGTCGCCGTGACGACGACCTGCCCTTGCCCGCCGTGCGTCGCGGTAAATCGGCCGGACCCGTCGACGTCGCCGACCCCGCCTTCCGCGCGCCACGAGAATCGGGCGGTGGGAACGGAATTCCCCTTCGCGTCGAAGGCGGAGGCCGAGAACGATGCGACGCCCCCCTCCGCGAGGTGCGCGCTTGGCGGCGTGATCACGACGCGGGCGACCTTCCCCGGCGTTACGGTCACGTGCGCGGTCCCCGGGAACTCGCTGAGCGCGGTGGCGGTGACGGTCCAGTCCCCGACACGGTACGGCGTGAACAACCCCGCCACGATCGTCCCGTTGTCGACGGACCACGCGAAACCCGAGAAGGGGACGGGGTTCCCCGCGCGGTCTTTCCCGACCGCTTGGAACTGCTTCGTGTCGTCGGCCGTGATCGTGACCGGCGAGGGCGTGACCTCGACGCTGAAGATGATCCCGACCGTGACGGTGACGGTGGCGGTGCCGGAGATCGAGCCCGCCGTGGCGGTGACTTGCCAGGTACCGACTTGCGAGGGCGTGTAGTGCCCGCCCGCGTCAATCGTGCCCATGGCTGCGGACCAAGTCGGGGAAATCGGGACCGTGTTCCCTTTCGCATCGTATCCCGTGGCGGTGTAGTCCACGAACTGGTCCGCGGTGATGGTGCTCGTCGGCGGGGTCACGTCGATCCTCGTCAATCGGCCTGCCGTCACCGTGATCTGCGCGGCGCCGGAAATCCCGGACTGATTCGCGTACGCCACGCAGAGGCGTGCGGGCCCCGGCGTGTACACGCCGCTCGCGTCCACCGTGCCGCATGTTGCAGCCCACGTTGGAGCGATCGGGACAACGTTCCCGCGCATGTCGTAGCCCGTGGCGGTGAGCGGGAGAATCTGGTCCGCAGTAATCGTGATGGGTGACGGGGCGACGTCGATCCTGGCGAGCGGTCCGGCTTGCACGGTCACGGCCGTCCATCCCGAGACCGCACCATCCGTGGCGGTCACGGTCCACGTGCCGACGCGGGCCGGCGTGTACAAGCCCGCTGCGTCGATCGCGCCGGCGTTCGGAGAGACCGTCCACGTTGGCGTGATCGGTACCTCGTTACCCTTCGCATCATAGCCCCGGGCCGTGTATTGGACCGTGAGGTCCGCGGCCACGGTCACGTTCTTCGGCGTCACGTCAATCGTTCGAAGGGTGCCTGGGAGAACGGTCACGAGGGCGCTGCCCGAGACCCCGCTGTCGTTCGCGTAGACGGACCACGTCCCCGCAATCGAGGGCGAGTAGAATCCGAATGCGTCGACGGCGCCGCCCGACGCGGCCCACGTCGGAGAGATCCCGAGGACATTTCCTTTGGCGTCATACCCGACGGCATTGAATTGCTGGAACTGGTCGGCTGTGATCGTCGGCGAAGGCGGAGAGACGACGATCGACGCGAGAATCCCCGGCGTCACGGTCACGGTCGTCGAGCCGACGATGCCACTGTCGTTCGCGTAGACGGACCAGGTGCCCACGTGGCGGGGCGTGAACAGACCGCCGCCGGAGATGCCGCCATCGGATACTCCCCACGCGGGCGCGATCGGGCGCACGTTGTCGTGCGCGTCGTATCCCGTGGCGGTGTACTGCTGTACGTCATCCGCGGTGATCGTGACGCTTGGCGGCGTGACATCGATGCGAGTCAGGGCCCCGGGCGTCACGTGGACGTTCGCGCTCCCAGAGAAGCCGCTCTCATTCGCCCACACCTGCCAATCGCCCGTCAGGCTCGGAGTGTACATCCCGCCTGCGATTCCGCCGCCCGTCGCGGCCCACGTCGGCGCACTCGCATACGGCTGTTCGTACTGATCGAAACCGTTGGCGGTGAACGTGACGGGGGTGTCGGCGTCCGTCGTGGCGGAAGGCGGCGTGACGTCGATGCGGGCGAGCGCGGGCGGACCGATCGCGGACGAGCTCGCGAAGTACGCCTCGTTCTCCCCGCTCCGGTGGTCCGTCCATCCGACGCACACGTGGCCGGACGGGTCGACGAGCATCTGGATGTAGTCCCCGATGAAGAAGGCGGTGTTCCACTCCGTGTCCGTCACGCGGAGGCTCGGGAACCACGTCGTGCCCGCATCCGAGGATGCGGCGTACCGGATCGCCATCAGTCCCGTCCGGTTGTCGTACCAGACGACGTGGACCGTGCCGAGCGCGTCGACCGATACGGCGGGCATGAATTGGCGGTTGAACTGGTCCGGCGCGTTCACGATCTTGAGCCCGCCCCACGTGGCCCCCCCGTCGAGGGACCGCGCGAACCGGACGTCCCACGTCCCCATCCCGTCGTTCGCGCCCCAAACGACGTACACGTTGGACCCGAACGCGGCCATCGACGGGAACGGGTTCGCGCGCTCGTCCGGCGCGTCCGTCCACGGCGCGAGGCCGATCCGGACCGCGGCCGACCAGTTGCCGCCGAGGTCCGTCGACCGCCACGCCCAGTTCGCACCGCCGCGACTCCAAGCGAGGTACAGCGTCCCCGCCGTGTTCGAGGCGAACGTGCATCCTTGGCCGTTCGAGTCGAGGACCCGCGTCGGCGCCCACGTCGTCCCGCCGTCCGTGGAGCTGGTGAAACGGAGGTCGTCGCCCCCGCCAACGAAGTTCGTGTAGCACACGAAGAGCGTCGTCCCGACCGCGGTCGCCCACGGCTTGTCCGCGAATCCGGACGGGGTGTCGCTCACGGTCGTGTAGGGGCCCCAGGTGACCCCGCCGTCCGTCGACTTATAGATCACAATCTGGGAACTGCCCGCGCGATCGAATGGGAGGCAGACGAGGTACACGTTGTTGAGAGAGTCCGTGAACAGGACCGGGTCGCCGTCCGCGTCGAAGCCCGCAGCGTGGAAGAGCTGGTTCGCGGACCAGGTCTGGCCGCCGTCCGTGGAATAGGAGTACCCGCACCGGTAGTCGGGATTCGGGGCGCGATAGTCGTTCCACGCCATGTGGAGCCGCCCGTTCGGCTGGACCGCGACGGTGATCTCGTTCTGGTTCCCCGACGTCGTCGTCTCGCTCACGCGGACGTTCGCACCGAACGGGGCGTCGAGGGGGAACGGTCCGGGGGGCGGATTCCCGCCGCTCGGCGGGGGCGGAAGAATCCGGGACGGCACCGCCACGGCCACCTCGGGGGTCGAAGCGGCGGACCCTCGCGGGACGACGAAGAAGGCGGAGGAGAACAAGACGAGGGCGCAGATGTACAGGAACGGACGGCCCAACCTCTGCCCCTCACCGTTGAAAGTGTGAATCGCCTAATAAGGAATGCGGTGGCTTCGGACCCGCCGGGTCACCGCCGTCGTTCCGTTCCGTAACTTCTTATTGGAGAAGCGACCCTCCCCAGGCGGGTATTCGTAGTGAGGGGAAGAGCAGGATTGCTTCTGGTCGTGGGCCTGTTGGCGGTGAGTGTTGGCATGGGCATGCACGCTCGAGCGGACGACGGCTCGCTCGTGACCGTCGATCCGCAGGCAGATTTGGCGGGGCGGAGCGCGTGGCCGGACCACCATCATTTCTCGATCTCGAGCATCGGCGCCACGCAGACGTTGTTCGGGAAGATCGCGAACGTCGGGACGGACCCGGTCAACGCGAAGGTCCGGTTCACGATCGAGAACGAGACGGGCGTCGTCGTCGACGAGGTCGACAGCAACGCGGTTGTTATCCCAGTCGGAGAGAACGCGGTCGTCATGGCCACCCGGGCGGTCGACGAGGGCAAGTTCACGGTCACCGCCGTCTGCCTCTTCGACTCGAACAACGACGGGACGTTCGCCGGCACGGGCGCGAACGCGAAAACATTCTCCTTCAGTGCGCGTTCCCTTGCGACGGATGTGAAGGACATCCTGTTCGCGCTCGCGGACGCCGTCGCGACCGCGGTCGCCTCCTTTGGCGGTGACCCGGCGGCGGTTACGGGCACCGGCGCGTTCGGGACCCCTACGCAGGCAATCGACCGCGTCGCGGAAGAGGCGGTCCTCCGCCAGCTCGAGTACGATGGCGCGGACCTCAACGTCCTCAGCGAGGAAGCCGGCTTCGTGGACCGGGGCGGCTCCCGAACGCTGATCCTCGACCCGGTCGACGGCACGTACAACGCGGTCCGAGGGCTTCCCCTCTATGCCACGAGTTTGGCGGTGGGCGGCGGGACGCTCGGGTCCGTGACCCACGGCCTCGTCAAGGATCTCGGTCGCGGGGACACGTATTATGCGGAGAAGGGCAAGGGCGCGTATCGAAACGGGGTGCCCCTTCACACGCGACCGTTCCGGCCCAAGGAGAGCCTGTTCTCCGTCTATCTCGGCCAGAACGCGGAACCGGAATCGTATGACGTGGCGCGGGCCGCGCGCCGCGTCCGCAATCTCGGTGCGGCGGCCCTCGACCTGTGCGCCGTCGGGTCGGGCGGGTTCGATCTCTACTACCTGAACAGCAAAGCCGCCACGCGCCTCCGGATCATGGACATCGCCGCCGGGGTCCTCGTCGTCCGCGAGGCGGGCGGGGTCGTCGTCGACCCGAAGGGCAAGGAACTCGACATGCCCGCCGACCTGAAGGCTCGGACGAACCTCGTGGCGGCGGGCGACCGGAAGGCCCTGGAGGCGCTCCCGTGAAGTTCGGCGTCACGGCCAACCCGAACATCGCCCACGCGCGCGCGGGCGTGCAACAACTCCTCCCGCTCCTCGGGAAGAAGCACACGGTCACCCTCGAGTCCGACATCGCCGCCAATCTGGGCAAGAAGGGAAAGCCCCTCGAGGACATGGCCGTGGACATGGTCCTCGCGGTGGGCGGGGACGGCACCGTGCTCCGCGCCCTGCAACGGACCACCGCTCGAGTCCTCGGGATCAACAGCGGGTCCCTCGGCTTCCTCACGGAGGTCACCGTCGACGAGTTCCCCGACGCGCTCTACCGTCTCGAGCGGAAGGAATTCACAGTCGAGGAGGGGGGCAAGATCGCGGTCACGGTCGACGGGAAGCGGCTCCCGGACTGCACGAACGAGGCGGTCCTCCACACCGCGCAGGTCGCGAAGATCCGGGACTTCGAGGTGTGGTCGAACGAGACGCTCGTCCAGAAGCTCCGCGCGGACGGGATCATCGTCGCGACGCCGACGGGCTCGACCTCGTACAACCTGAGCGTCGGCGGTCCGATCGTGGACCCGCGGGTCGAGGCGCTCGTGATCAGCGCGATCGCGCCGTTCAAGCCGTCCGCCCGCGCGACCGTCGTCCCCGCGAGCGCGAGCGTGCGGGTGAAGCTCGCGAAGCCGAAGGAGTGCCTTCTCGTCCTCGACGGGCAGCAGGAGGTCTCGCTCAAGGGCACCGAGGACGTGCGCTCCACGGGTTCGAAGGAGCGGGCGAAGCTCGTGAAGTTCGGGGACGACTTCTACCGGCGGATCGAGGTGAAGCTCG
>VBMQ01000048.1:0-11051 GCA_005878375.1 Methanobacteriota archaeon
GTCGGCCTTGAGGTCCTTCACTTTCATGGGGAAACCGCGGTCACAACGGACGCATGCCCTTAAAGGTTTGGTCGAACCGAGAGAAGGTTGCGCGCAGGCGCTGCATGGAGCGGGACGGGCCCGTGGGGGAAAGGAAGTATCCCTTCAGGATGTCGCGGACGCCGGTGAGCGCACGCACGTCGCCGTTCCAATCCTTCAGCATGTCGAGGTACTCCGACTCCACGGCGATGACCGCGCGCGTCGCGGTCTGCAGCAGCCATCGCGTGCTCTTGCCCGTGTGGACGAGCGCGAGGAACGTGATCGCTCCCTTTCGGACGTGGACGCGATACTTCCCCAAGTCGAGGCCTTGAAGTTCCTGCTGCCCGTCGTAATGGAACGCGTCCTTCACGAAGCTCATGATCGCCGTGAACATCCCGCTCAGGATGTCCGAGTCGTGGTCGGCTTTCATGCTCTTCGACATGTGGACGAGCAGGACGCCGCTGTGGTGGATGAGGAAAATCTCTTCCGTTCGCAAGCGACGACGCGCGAGGAACAGGTACGTGCCACCCACGACCGTCGCACTCAGGACGAAGGACCCCCAGAGCCACGGATTGGATCCGCCGCCTCCGTCCACGAACGCGCCGAGCACGCGGAAGACGACCGTATTCGTCCTTCCGCGGACGAGGCCGGTGCCGCCGGTGTCGGTGAACTCGACGGAGAGGAAGTTCGCGACCACGGTGTCCCCCGCCGCGAGCGGGTCCACCTGGACGGTGACGTTGAACTGCGTCGTACCCGGTGCGACGCCCGTGAGGTGCCACGACTGGCGCTGCCCGTCCAGGGCGGCGGGCGAAACCGCCGTGTCGTTGAGGTACGTGAGGGACGGATTGAGAGACTCGTTCAGCCACACGTGGCCCGCCGATGCGCTCCCGCGATTCCGCAATGTGACCTCGAACGTCAGGATGGAGCCCGCGTCTCCTTCCGTCTTCCGCGACGCAATCGTGGCGACGACGTCCGGGGCGTGCGTCCCCACCGTGACGGCGGTCGACAAGCTCCGGGCCGCGACGCCGTTGAAGAACTCGGCGGTCACCGGGAGCACGAGAGACCCGTTGTCCTGGAAGAGCCCCCGGACGGTCGTGTTGAGGTAGAGGTACGTTATCCCCGCGGGAAGGGTGGCGGGACGGAAGGTGACGACCCCGCCGGCGAACGTCACGGGCGCAGGTCCGGCGCTCGCGAACTGCAGGCGCGAATCAAGGGTCGCGTTGATCCAGACCGAGGTCGCATCCTCGGTTCCCGTGTTCGTGAGCTGAATCATGTAGCCGAGCAGGTCCCCGCCTGCGACGGTGGCGCGGTCCGCGATGACGGAGATGGTCACCGCCGCCGGCGTCCACCCGTAGACGACGAAGGCGAAGTCCCCCGCCTGGCTCGTCCACACCGCGCCGTTTGCCGTCGCGGCGTTGCCCCGAGGATACGCGTCGACACTTACGTACCGCCAGGCGTAGCCCTCGCCGGTCCCCGCGCTGTCGTCCGCGACGATCCAGTAGGTCGTCCCGGCCGTCACCGCCAGACTCGGGGTGAGGGTGAAGTTCGCCCAGGCGAACGCGCTTGCCGTGTCGTTGCTCGCCGTCGCGAGGATCGTGAGGGTGTCGGGGTGGCCGGCGACGTCGGGGACGACGCTGATCGCGAGGGCGTCGGACTTTCCCGAGTCTTGCACGTAGAGCGCGATTCGGGTCGCCGTGAAGTTCGCCGTCGGCGAGAACGACTGGGCGGCCGCGACGTTCGTCTCGATCGGATACCCGAGGATCCCCGCGGTGTCCGTCTGGAGCTCCATCGGCACGTACCGCGAGGCGCGGGCAGGACTAGAAAGGGAGGCCAGAGCCAAGGCTGCGAAGAGAACGAGTGCTGCGCGCGCGCGCCCGGGCCGCATGGCCTCCTTCCCCCCTCGCCCGAGGGCGACATGAAGGTTCCCCCCTCGTTACCGCCAATGAAACGGTGGGCGAACGACCGGGGCGTCCCGCGTCCGCGGCGCCGCAAGGGTATATACTCCGGAGGCCGATAGCCGCCATCGACCCCGGATGAACCGGATCAAAGTGGTGAACGACGTTTCGGAGCTCGTTCCGATCCTCCGGGCGGTGGACACGGAGACGAAGAAGAGCGTGTTCACGGATGTGGCGACGACGTGGCTCACGGGCAAGCAGGTCGCGGACAAGTACGGGGAGGAGGGCGTCGAGGCGCTCCGGTTCTTCGAGAAGATGAAGCTCGTCGAGACGAAGTGGCAGACGGGCCAGAACGAGAAGGGTCAGGCGGTGCCCGAGAAGGCCTACCACGCGTTCTACGGAAGTTTCCACATCAACGCCACAAGCCCGATCAACGAGATCAGCGACGTGCTCGCCGTCGCGATGATGCCGGAGCCGCGGTACAAGACGATCGAGGAACGGCTGTTCAAGCTCGTCGGGGACCAGGGCATGTTCGCGGGCGACGTCGCCGACGACCTCAAGGTCACGCAGACGACCCTCAAGGCGCTCGTGAAGCGGTCGGGACGCCTGGATTTCCGCGGCCATCGCATCCTGCGGTTCGAGGAGTAGGTCCGGGGCGATGAGCGCGGACCCGCCGCGGATCGTCGTGCTCCGGTTGGGCCATCGGCCCGCACGGGACCGCCGGGTCACGACCCACGTCTGCCTGACCGCCCGCGCGTTCGGGGCGGAGCGGGCGATCGTGAGCACGAAGGACGGCGGACTCGAGCGGACCGTCGACAAGGTCGTGGCCAAGTTCGGCGGCGGGTTCGCTGTCGAGACCGGGGTGTCGTGGCGCAAGGTCGTCAACGATTGGCGGGGCGCGGTCGTCCACCTCACGATGTACGGCGAGACGTTGGAGGATGCGCTGCCGCGAATCCCGCGCGACGAAGTCCTGGTCATCGTGGGTGCCCAGAAAGTCCCCGGCGAAGTGTTCAACCTCGCAGATTTCAACGTCGCGGTCGGCAACCAACCGCATTCCGAGGTCGCCGCTTTGGCGGTGTTCCTAGACCGGTTCCTCGAGGGCGACGGGCTGCGCAGACCATTCGCCGGCAATGTCGTCATCGTGCCCTCGCGGCGGGGCAAGACGGTCCGGACGCGCGCGTGACGAAAGGTTATTCCGCCGTCCTCGCATCGAGTCGCCTGTGATGCGACGAACCCTTGTCGTCGGGCTTGCGCTGGCGGTGGTCTTCACCGCGTTCGCCCCCAGGGCCGCCGCCGTCCCTCGGCCCACGTACACAACGGGCGACTCCTGGACGTATCGGCGAAACTTGACGGAGGCGTTCGACCTCAAGTTCTCGGGGAACACGACCCTCGAAGCGGGCGCGGTCGTTCCGTTCTCAATTGACGGAGTGCACATGGATGCGCTCGAGCTGTATGCGTCCGGAGGAGGCACCTTCTCAGGAGCATTCCCCGGGTTCGGGTCGGTGCGAGGAAACTGGACCGCGACGGGTACGGACTGGTGGGAGGCCGGATCCTGGAAGATGGTTCGGTCCGTCCTCCGGCTGAGCGCCGACGGCCTCCTCTCGGGCGGCGTGACCGCGGTCCCGGTGACGTTCGAATTGCGCAACGATACGACCGCGCGAGTCCTGGACGACGGGTGGCCGTGGCCGATTCCCGCCAACGCGACCGGCTTCGTGACCTCGCGCTGGAACACGACGCAGAATCTGACCGTCGTCTTCGGGACCCTCCCGCCGCAATACAACGAGATCGCCGTCACCGCCGATCTGACGACCGGCTATGCATGGAACCGCACGGAACGGGTCACGGTGCCCGCCGGCACGTTCGACGCGGACGTCATCCGGGAGGCCGGACCCGAAGGCGGATTTCGACTCCACTGGTACTCCGCGCGCGCGGGAAACGACGTGAGAGAAGAGGAATACAATTCGACCGGCGCCAAGGTCCTCACCTCGGAGCTCACCGCATACCACTACGCTGCCGGGCAGCCCACGCCCGGTTTCCCTTGGCTGCTGGTGCTCGTCGCGACGTCCGCGGCGGTCGTGGTCGTCCTACTCGTCGTGTGGGCTCTCCGCTCGCGACAGCGCAGGAACCCGATCGAGCCTTGGATGCCGCCCGAGCCGCCGGGATCATCGTAGCTCGTCGAGGGGCACACGGACCTCTTTGAATTCGAACGCGAGGACGTGGCGCGTCGTCTTCGGGGGGAATAGGTCCCGGCGAACGCCGCGATCGATGACTTCTTCTTTCGTCACGGTTGCGACGATCGCTTCGGGCCAGGTGGTGAGCGTGATTCCCGAGTTCCCATAGTCCACGAGATACACGGGGACGCGGGTGCACCCCAGGATGCGAAGGGCCTCGGCGCGATGATGGCCATCGAGGATCACGAGATGCTCCGCCTCGACGAGGATGGGCTTGCGCAGGTACCCGTCCGACCGGATCTCGTCGACCAGCTTTCTCAAGAGGGGTTCGCGAGTCCGTTCGTGGGCGCGAAGTCGCCCCAACTCCACAATCGCGTACTCCGGCCGCGTCGACGCTCCCCCGCGCTCGCGGGGCCATTCCCCCCGCCTATTTGAGCGTCTCGCCAGCCGTGGGTCCTACTTCAGCGTGGGCGCCTTCTTCACGCTCACGCGCTTCGGGAAGTACCGCAGGACGACGATGTCGCCGACGCTCTGAATCCATCGGTACGGGACGCTCACGGCGCGGGACCCCTCCACGAGGAGCGGGTTCGTCTCTTGGACGAAGAGGCCGTCCACCTGTCCGTTCTCGACGTCCACGACGACGTTGTTCACGTTTCCGAGAAAGACGCCGCCGTTCGTATACACCTGAAGGCCAATTAACTCGGAGATTTCCTCGAGCAGGCTACCACCATCCCTTCTGGCTTCGGGTGTATCCGACTCCCGTTCTTTAATCCTTCGGTGGAAGCGTTGATGAGGCATCCGGCGATGAGGGAGGCATGGACCGCGGCGCGCCGTGGATGCGGGACCGGCTTCTGTGGGCCATCCTGATCGGAGGGGCCGTCGCGGCGGTCGCGATCGGCGCGGCCTTCGTCACGGCGAGCCGGACGCCCCTGAATCCGACGCCGGGCCCCACACCCACCGTCGATCTCGGAAATCCCACGTATGGCAGCCCCGGCGACGCGAGCGTTGCGGTCAGCGGCGTGAGCCGCGACGTGGACCTGGGGCAATTCCGCGTCACGCTCAACGACATCAGCGGTGCGACCACGGTCTTCGTGCAAACGCTCCAGGTTGGGACGCTCTTCTCGAACGGCTCCGCGGCGGTGACGTTCGAGGACGGGGCCCCGGCGGGCACGCTCAATGTTGGGGACACGTTCCGCCTTCTGAACATGCCCACGAGCCACACGTACTCGCTCTTGCTCGAGTACACGCCGTCGAGCCGGACCGTGGCGAGTGTGACGATCAACCTCTGACCTAGAGGATGTGCCCGGCGACGTCCTCGAGTTCGCGGTCGCAGTACTGACACCGCACGCGGAGCGGCTCCTTCGACCGCACGAGGAACACGGACTCGACCGGCTCTCGGGAGTTCGTGATACAGTTCGGGTTCGCGCACCGCAGGATTCCGACCGCGCGGTCCGGCAACGCGACCGTATGTTTCTCCGCGACGTTGTAGTTCCGGATGATGTTGATCGTCGCATCAGGGGCGATCAGGGCAATCTTGCTGAGCTCCTTCGGGTTCAGCTCCCGGTCCTCGACCTTCACGATGTCCTTCCATCCCCGCTGCTTGCTCGGCACGTGCATGAGGACCGACACCGTGGAGTTCACGTCGCCGGTGATGCCCAACACGCGCAGCACCTTGAGGGCCATCCCCGTCGGGATGTGGTCGATCACGGTCCCGTTCTTGATCGGGGTGACCTTCAGGTCCCTCATGGCGCGCCCCCGAAGATGAGCGAGAGGAGGGCCATCCGAACCGGGACGCCGTTGAACGCCTGCTCGAAATACCGGGCGTGCGGGGTCGCGTCGACCTCGGGGGCGATCTCGTCCACCCGCGGCAGCGGATGGAGGACGATCAACGATTTCTTCGCGCCGCGAAGCACCTCGGCGTCGATTCGATACGTCCCCGCGACCTTCGCGTATTCCTGGGGATCGGGGAAGCGCTCCTTCTGGATGCGCGTGATGTATAGGACATCCAGGTTCGGGACGACCTTGGGGAGGTCTTCCGTGACCGCGAGGGGGATCCCCTGCGCCCGCACATGCTCGGCGACTTCCTTCGGCATCTGGAGGCCGGCGGGCGCCACGAACGTGAGTTCAACATCGAAGCTGCACAGGGCGTACGTGAGGGAATGGACGGTCCGGCCGTACCGCAGGTCCCCGACGAGCGCGATCTTGGCGCCGTCGATGCCGCCGCGCTGGTCCCAGATCGTGAAGAGGTCGAGCAGGGTCTGGGTCGGGTGCTGGCCCGCGCCATCTCCCGCATTGATCACAGGCCGTTCCGTGAACTCCGCCGCCAATCGCGCCGCTCCCTCCTGCGGGTGGCGAAGGACGATCGCGTCGCTGTACGACTCGACCATGCGGATCGTGTCCGCCAAGGTCTCCCCCTTGACGATCGACGAGGCTTCGATCGGGCCGAAGGCGACGACGTCCCCGCCGAGGCGCTTCATCGCGCTTTCAAAGCTGAGGCGGGTCCGCGTCGACGGTTCGAAGAACAGTGTGGACAGGATTCGCCCTTCGAGCGTCCGGTTCGCCTTTTCGCCGCGGGCGATCGGCACCATCTTCTTGGCGGCTTTGAGGACGACCTCGATGTCCTTGCGCGAAAAATCGGCGATGGACAGGACGTCGCGGCCCGTGAAGCCCCCCATTGCCCGCGGGTAGAAACCGAGGCCAGATAAAGGTTCGGGGGCAGCGCACCCGCTCCCGTGCAAAGAAAGGAAAATCCCCCAACCCGGGTGGCGCCCGGCGTGTCAGGACCTAGGACCTCGGCTTCTTGCCAAGGTCGGTCACGTTCCTCGGGAGAAGGACGATCCCGCCCTTTTCCTCCATGTACCGCTTCCACTCCTCGCTGTGCTCGCGAACCTCCTTCGCGCGCTCCACCGCCAACGAGGCCGTCACCTGCTGCACGATCGCATCGACGTCGACGCCGAGCACCTCGCGGAACAGGTACTTCAACCGGTCGCGGTCCATGGCCAGAAATCCACGCGTCGGCGCCGTATAAATATGAATTGTCAACGCTCGCCGGAATGAGAACACGCGATTGACAAATCGGCGGCGAAAAATAGGTAGGGCCTGCGGGGTCGCAGGCCCCGAGGGGGTTTGAGGAGGGGGTTAAGTAGAAAGCGGCTGGACGAGGGGGTCTCGGTCCAGCCAAGTGGGTTGTGGAGGAGGGGTCAGTGTCATTCCGGCACATCCACGTCGACGGCCTTCCAGTCGCCGCCGAAGTCCTTCGTGATTCCGGACGCGAGTTGGAATCGGACGCGGAGCCGGCCGCCTTCGAAGAAGATGTACGCGTTCTTCAGCTGGGAGGAGTACAGCGAGATCCGCTTGCCCTTCTGCGTGAGCGCCCGTTCCACGCACCGGAGGAGGCTTGCCTGCTCCAGCGCATGGATGCGCCGGTAGCACGCCGCGATCGGAATGCCGTACTCCCGGGACATGTCGATCGCACTGCGCGGGCGTCGGAACGTAGCGACGAGAATCTTCGCCGAGTACTCGTCGGTCACCAAGCGCGACGCTTCCAAGGGGTCCAATCGAATCGAGCCTCCTCGAGGAGATTCCAGGGGGCGCCGCGATATAAGACGGCTCGGAGCCGATTATCCGCGGTGATTCTCAATCCGTGGAACGCGCCTTCAGCCGCCCCCGCAACACCCGTCTTCCGAGGCGTCGCCGCAGCCGCAGCTCCCGTCCGCGCAGCTCGCGTCGTGGCGGTGCTCCTCCGTCTGCAGGAGGGGGAGGATCGTGATCGTGGCTGGCTCCTTCTTCTTCGCCAGCTTCTGCATGTAGGATTCCATCGGCCCGCCCATGGGGTTCGGCTGTAGATAAAGGATTCGTCGCGGGAATCGTCGAACGCCAGGAATTTGCCGGCGGGAAAGGCGTTGGCGGGGACCCATCACAAGTGCTTTTGGAGGACGGCCTCGAGCTTCGCCTTCGGGACCGCCCCGACGATCGTGTCAACGAGCCGCCCACCCTTGAAGAAGAGGAGGGTCGGGATGCCCATGATTCCGTACATCCGGATCTTCATCGGGTTCGTGTCTGCATCGACTTTCGCGAACGTGACCTTGCCGTCGTATTTCGCCGCCAAGTCCTTCACAATCGGATCGAGGGCCTTGCACGGGCCGCACCACTCCGCCCAGAAGTCGACGACGACGACCGGAGTCTTCTCCACGAAGGAATCGAATTCCTGGTCCGTGAGCGCAACGAGCGACGCCATGGTGATTCCGATCGAACCAAGGGCGGGTTGGTAATAAACCCTTGTGACGGCTGCAGCAATGGGGGTGCGACAACGGCTTATTCCCGCACCGCCGTGCCCCGCGGCGGGGGAGCACATGGCGGTATTCCAGGGATTGGACAAGCGGTTGAGGCGCGATGAGCAGGCTCTTCACGATTTCCTGTGGCACGAGTGGAAGGGAGATTCGAACCGCCTTCTCGAGAATTTGTTGAAGGACGTGGCGGATCTCGACGGGTTCCTCGGCGCGGGCGGAAAGCTGCGCCGCGCCGGGCTGGCCCTCGTGAAGTCTGTTCGCGCATCGGGGAAGGAGGGTTGGGGGGAATCGCTCTTCGAACTTGTGTCGCATACGTATCACCTCACCGCCTGCACGGTCCAGCTGGCGAAGGGCGATCCCGAAGGCGCGGCAGACCACCTCGAGGACGTGATGGGCAGCGTCACGATCGGGGTGTGCTCGAACGCGGGTTGCTTCGAGTATGTGACGGAATGGGAATCGAAAGCGATCGACTTCGAAACGTACATGGGCAAGTTGGCCGACTTCCTCGAGTCGAAGGGCGTCGCGCGCGTGGGGGAGTGGAAGCGGATCGTGAGCGCGTCGTACAACCTGAAACGAACCCTCGACCCGAAGGAGCCCAAGGGGGCACGGGAATTGCTCACGCGCGCCGCGATCCTGGCGGCGTGTTGGGCGACCCTCGCGAGCGTCTCGATCCGGGAGAGACTCGGAACGGCGCCCCGATTCTCGAAGGGAGACTTCGCCGCCGTGGTCGGAAAGATTGCGTCCCGAGTCTGAGTTGAAATACCCTCGATCCGTATCGCGCGACGTGGGCGACCTCGACGCATTGTTGGCGAGCGCGCAATCCCATTTGGTGGTGGCGAGATTCGCGGAGGCCAAGGCCGACGCGGATGCGGCGTTCCTCCTCGATCCCGGAGACTCGCGCGTCCGCGAACTGTATCAGAACGTGTATCTCGCGCATGGGATCCGGCTCGTAGGCGAGGCCCGGGAGCGCCGCCGGCGAGAGATCGAACTCCGGGGCAAGGCCGGCGAACCGTTCGAAGACACCGAGGACGTGCGGGGCCTCTTCCAGGAGGCGGTCGATGCATTCGAGCGGGTGCTCGCGGTCAACGCGAACAATCCGAAAGCGTGGTCGCTGAAGGCGCAAGCGCTCTTCCGGGCCGACCGGGCGAACCGCGAGGCAGCCGTGGCGGCGTATGACAACGCGCTCAAGGCGCTCGACGCCTCCGTTCCCGAAGGCCCTCTCCGCGATGTCGGACGTCGGAACCTTTCGCGGGACCGCCGGCGGATCGAGGCCCGGTGTCCGCGGTGCGACGACACCGGCTTCTGTCCGGAGTGCACCGGCAGCGGCTGGCGCGTCACCCTCGGCTTTCGCCGGAAGTGCGAGACGTGTCTGGGTCACGGAATCTGCAAACGGTGCGGCGTCCTGTGATGTCAGTACGTGATGTCCCCTTCTTCCACGTACTCGACGTCGTCCACGCGCTCCGTGTGTCCGCACGCGAGGCATTCCACACCCCAGCCGTAGTCGTCGAACATGACGAGCGCACGCTCCTCCTTGGCGCAGGCGGCGCACGGGCCTCGCACGTACCCGCTCACGCGCAGCGCCTGGACCTTCTTCCGGGCCGGTGCCGCCATCGGCGCCTCACTCGTCCTTGACCTTCTCGCCGCCCTTCTCCCAGTCGACCTGGTAGTCCCCGCCGAGGTCGCAGTTCGGACACACGTAGTCGAGAACAGGATAATTCCCGTGGGTGTGCTGGACGAAGTACACTTTCTCCGTTCCACACTTCGGGCACGGCTCGCCCTTCTCGCCCAGGCGGTCGCGGCGGAACATCAGGCCGAACGAGGCGAGGGTTGGCTTAAAGTCTGTGGTCTGGCGAACCCTCCGCCGCCCTCACCGCAACGGCTTTCTGCCGCGCGCGGTTGGCGGTGCCGCTCCATGCAGATGACACGTCCCGTCGTCGTCCTCCTTGCGGAGACGCGGCTCGACCCCCGCGGCGTCCAGGAACTTCTCGCGGCCCTCGGCGTAACGGAATCCGGAGCGAAGCGGTTCGTCGACGCCGCGCCGGGCGCCTCTACGCTGATCGAGCTGGCGGGGCGCCTGTGCTACGAGTCGTTCGAGCTCGGACTGAACCCGAACGTCACGAAGATCCGGGGCTCGTCGAAAGGCGACGGGTCGATCCTTGAACACGGGGTCACCTGTTGGGCGCTCCTCAACGTGAGCCGGGTCCTCACCCACGAGCTTGTGCGGCATCGCGTCGGCGTCGCGATCAGCCAGGAAAGCCTCCGGTACGTCCGCCTCAAGGAGATCAAGATGTGGCTGCCCGAGGAGCTCTCGGACGCGCAGAAGGAAGCGATGATCCAAGCCGCCAAAGATTCGGAGGCGGCGTATCTCAAGCTCTCGGAGTCGATCGCCTGGGACGCGATGAGCATGGACGCGAAGAAGCGGATGACGTCCGCGCTGCGGCGCATCCTCCCAGACGGGCTCGCGACGAACATGATCTGGAGCGCGAACCACCGGACCCTTCGATGGGTCATCGAGATGCGGACGGACCCGGCCGCGGAAGTGGAGATCCGGACGGTGTTCGACCGGGTCGCGGAGATTTGCAAGGAGAAGTGGCCCACCCTGTACCAGGATTTCGAGCGCACGTCCTTGCCCGACGGCACCGGCTCCTGGAAGGCGAAACTCCGGTCGAAGGTCTAGA
>VBMQ01000048.1:11124-27057 GCA_005878375.1 Methanobacteriota archaeon
GATCGTTGCGTCGTGGCGGGTGAGACGGCCCATCGTCGTCGCCTCGACGAGGATGATCTGGCCTTCGCCGATCACCTCCTCCTTGAGCTTCAGGATGAGCTTGTTGCCCGGGTAGAACTTCCGCCTCTGCCAGTCGGCGTCCGTGACGTAGCACATGTAGACGAGCTTCTCCGCGAGCTTGTCGCGGAGCGAGTCGTCCGCGTACACGATCGTCTTCGGCGGCTCTCCCCAGGGCGGGAGGTCCTGTGCCGCAGTCGCCATCGTCGCCGCGAGAAAGTCGGGGCCCATCAACCTTTCGGGCTCGATGCAATCGCCTCGAGCACCTCGGCCGCGTGCCCCTCCGCCTTCACGCGCGGCCAATGCCGAACCACACGCCCCTTTTCGTCGATGAGCACGGTCGACCGGATCACGCCGACCGTCTTCTTCCCGTACAGGATCTTCTCGCCCCACGCTCCGTACGCTTTGTGTACGGCGACCTCCGGATCGCTCAAGAGGGGGAAGTTGAGATGGTATTTCTGGCGGAATCGCTGATGGGACGCCGCGTCGTCTCGGCTCACGCCCAAGACGACCGCGCCGGCCGAGGAGACATCCGGCAGGACGTCGCGAAACCCGCACGCCTCCGTCGTGCAACCCGGTGTGTCGTCCTTCGGATAGAAGTACAGAACGACTTTCCGACCGCGGAAATCCTTCAGAGACACCTTCCGCCCGTCGTCCGACGCGAGCGTGAAGTCCGGGGCGGGTTTTCCGCCCTCGATCATTGTCGTCCCGGCTTTCGGGAGTCGCCCGAGGGCAAAAAGCCTTTCCAGCCGGCTTGGTCGTTTCGGCTCCGGCTATTCTCATGAGCAATTATAAGTAGGGGACGCCCGCTTTTTGGCCGCTCTCGACCGCCTCTACTCGGTGGGCCGCAATGGCACGAAAACGGTCTCCGCCGGCGACGATGCCGAAGAAGAAGACGCCTCAGCGGGAGCCTTCCGCCCTCCCCCCGCCCGCGCCCCGGTCGCGCCGGGACCAGTCGTACATGGAACGGTGGCGGGAGCGCCAGGCGAGTGGGTTCGACAGCGACCGCTGGGCGAAACTCGAGCTCCAACTCGGGCGGTTCGCCCAAGGTGCCGGCCTCGTCACCGGGTTCGCCCTATGGTTCGCCGCGTTCATCGCGTCCTACCTCAGCGTGACGCCCAACCCGCCGCTCATCTCGAGCTTCCGCCGCCCGGAAATGGCGCTTTGGTTCCCGCTTCTGGCGACGAGCTTCGCGGTCTCCGGCTTATCCGTCGCGCGGAAGCTGGGTCCGTACCGGTCGGGATTCCGCGACGCCCATTTCATCTCGTCGATTGGAGCGTTCGCCGTTTCGATCGTCTTCCTCGCGCTCGCCCTGCTCGACCACCTGTCGTTCCTGGACCTGTGGTGGCTCCTGCCGTGGATGTACCTCGGCTCCGTCCTCGGGTTCTCGCTCGCATTCGTCTCCCTCGCCCTGACGTGGGAGGGGCTCGGATGGCGCAAGGACGCGAGCATCGCGGCGAGCCTCGCGGTGCCGGCCTCCCTCTTCCTCCTTCCGTTCGTCTCGTACCCGCCCTCCTATCAGGGCCTGATGCTCGTGTACGCGTCCGACGCCCTGTTCGTCGTCTTCGCGGGCTCGATGCTCCACCTAATCGCCTCCTCGAGCGAGGCGACGCAGCGGGAGATCCTGAAGGCGAGCGACACGAAGGTCACGCAGCTCAAGCAGGACATGTTGAACAAGATCCAGGCGCTCGAGTACAAGGAGAAAGCATACGTGGAGCGGGAGGCCCACGTCGACGCGAAGGAGAAGGACCTCCTCGAGATCGAGTCGGAACTCGACGCACGCGCGAAGGAGCTCAACGCGGTTCAGGCCAAACTCGACACGCAAGGCAAAACGTACACGGACCTGGAGTCCCGCCTCGCGAAGATGCGGGCGGAGGTCGAGACGAAGGTCGAGGAGTTTTCGCTGAAGGACAAGGACATGAAGGTCGCCCGAAGCCAGCTCGAGGGCTCCCGCCAAAACCTCTCGGAACGGGAGCAGTCGCTGGCAGTACGGGACAAGGAGCTCAAGCGGCTGCAGATCGAGATGACTTCCCGCCAGCGGACCGTCGACGCGAAGACGTCGGAGCTCGCGGACCTCGAGGCACGGCTGAAGAAGGAGGACAAGTCGGTCGACACCCGCCGGAACGAGATCATCCGGAAGGAGAAGGACCTCCAACTCCGCGAGAGCGACGTCAAGCTGAAGATTGAACAGCTCGAGGCGGGGCAGGCAACGGAGAAGACCGCGAAGGTCCGGGAGCTCAAGGACTGGGAGTCGAAGGTGCTGGCCAAGGAGCGGGAGGTCGCCCAGCGCGAGGTCGGCCTTCAGTCCCTCCAAGAGGAGATGAAGCAGCGGCAGACGGACGGGGACGCCTACGCCGAAGCCTTGCAGCAGGAGCGGGAACGGCTGGCGGCGCGGGAGCAGGAGCTGAACGCCCGGGAGAAACTCCTGTCGGATGTCGGCTCCGAGGCCGAGGAGAAGAACTCCGAGATCGACCGACGATGGAAGGAGGTCATCGACGCCCAGAAGCGGCTCGAGTCCCGGGAGAAGGAGTACAACACGCTGTTCAAGGACGCGAAGCTCCGCGAGGCGGACTTCACCGCCACGAAGGAGGACGTCGGGCGCAAGGTGTCGGCGCTCGACGCCCGCGAGTCGAAGATCAAGGATTGGAACACGCGGCTGAGCGAAGAGACGAAGAAGCTCGACGCGAAGTATCGCGAGTTCCTCGCTCGCGAGAAGGCGATCCAGGCGAAGGAAAGCGGGTTGTCCCTCAAGGAGCTGGAGATCACCAATCGGGAACAAGAGGCTGCCCGCGCGCTTCCGGTCTCAAGCGGACCCGGTCCCGTCGACATGGATCGCGATCAGGTCTTCGACATGCGGGAGAAGTCGATGCGTGAGCGGGAGGACGAGTTCAAGCGCCGCATGTATCAACGGGAAAAGGAGCTCGAGGCCCGCGAGATGGCCCTCAAGGAACAGCTACGGGTCGCTGCGGCCACGCCGGGCACGGAGGCAATCGAGGCGCCCGTGGCGGTGACGGCCGATAGAGGGGACAAGCTTCGCACGGGGACGCCGCGGCTCGACGACCTGCTGTACGGCGGGCTCCCGATGAACGCGAACGTCTTGTTCGTGGGGCCGGCGTTCGTCGGCAAGGAAGTCGCCATCTTGAATTTCATCGCGGAGGGCCTCAAGACGAACGTCCCTGCGATCATCGTCACGACGTCCAAGCCGCCTGTCGAGATCGCAAAGGAGATGGCACCCGTCCTGCCGACGTTCATGGAGTACGACCAGCTCGGGCTCGTGCGGTGGATCGACGCGTCAGGGACGACACCGACGCAGAAGCTCGCTCGCGATGGGAACACATTCCGCGTTCCGAACGCCGTCGACTTCGAGGGCATCCTGAAGGCGGTGAACGACGCGGACGAGGAGTTCCGCGAGAAGGGGTCCAAGTACTTCCGATTCGCCTTCCTCTCGCTATCCTCCTCCCTGAGCCAGGCGGACGACAAGACCGCGATCGGGTTCGTCCAGCGGTTCGTGAACCGCCTGCGGCAGTCGAAGTGCGTGGCGGCGTTCGCGATCGAGCGCGGAATGCACACGGACCAGCAAATCGAATCCCTGCAGCAGCTGATGGACGGGGCGTTGCACTTCAAGCAGGACAAGTCGAAGACGCTGATGTCCGTGGTCGGGATCGGCGAGGTCCAGTCGCGCGACTGGGTGCCCTACAAGTTCACGAACAAGGCCCTCATGATCGGGTCCTTCCAGCTCGAGCGCATCCGGTAGTCACTACGGCGTCCGGGTGACGGTCACGTAATCGAAGTAGTCCGTGCGGTTGACCTCCCATCGGACGGAGTACCCGAAGGCGACCCAGATCGTCGAGCTCACCCCCGTGGGCACCGTCGTGTCCAAGTGATAGTTGAACCACCCGGTGCCTAGGTCGGTGTACCCGACAATCGTGAAGTCCGCCTCCCGCTCGGGATTCGCGACCCCCGCGTACGCGACCACGGCCCAACCGTTGACCTGGGACCGTTGCTTGCTGTACAACCAGAAGTCAATGTGGACTTGGGCGATCGTCTTTGGGTTCGCGGGGATTGACCGCTCGACCCAGATCGTGCCGTCGTCTCGCGTCCCGTTGAGATAGTATTCGAGGGACCAGACCCCTTGGAACGCCCGAAGGGTGCTTCGCGTGATGTGCCACGGGACGCCCGGGACGTCCGAATCGGCGACCCATCCGCCCATGTCCCGTTCAAAGCTCTCGGTCACCGTCCATGCGGACGCGGGAGCGCTTTCGACGAGCACGAAGGTCGCGAAGACGAGGCCCACGAGGGTTGCCGTTCTCAATTGTGCCACGTTTCATCCCCCGCCCGACATGAACCACCGCCTTTTTCCGGTTTTTGCTGATGCCTCCAGGGCACCGAGAGCCGTTCTCTCGAGACCAAGATTGAAGTCCGGCGAGGGGATGGGAAGGCCGTGGAAGACCTGATCCACGAACCACGCGAGGTCGGGATGTGGAGGAACTTCGCATACCTCCTCGCCGATCCGTCGACACGGAAGGCGGCGGTGGTGGACCCGAGCTTCGACGCTCGCCCGCTCCAAGTCTTCGCCGACGAGCATGCCCTCACGATCGAGGCGATCCTCGTCACTCACCACCACCCGGACCACATCAAGGACGTTGGCCGCCTCGCGGATGAGACCGCCGCCAAAGTGTTCGCCCACCGGCTCTCGAACGTCCGCAAGGATGTCCCCCTCGAGGACGGCGACTTCATCCAGCTCGGAGAGGTCCGAATCAAGGCGATTCACACCCCCGGACACTCGCCCGACTCCACGTGCTACGTCGCACGGAACCGCGTCTGGACGGGCGATACGTTGTTCATCGGGGAATGCGGTCGCGTCGACCTGCCCGGGGGCAACGCGGGAGATCTTTGGGAATCGTTCTTCACGAAACTCGTACATCTCCCCGACGATCTCGTCGTGTTCCCCGGCCACAATTACGGGCCCACGCCGTCGGACACGCTGGGCAACCAGAAGCGCACGAACTACACGCTGCGGCCGCGGACGAAAGAGGAGTTCATCGCGTTCATGGCGTCCCCCTGACGCGACGAATCTTGCTCAGACAAAGTAGACGGGCGGCTCAGGGGGCGACTCCGGAAGATTCGATGCGTCCACCGCGCGACCTGCAATCCGCGCGGAGAGTTCCTTGACCTTTTCATCGCGGGCTTGGGGGTCGGGCATGTACATCACGCGCACGTAGTTCGTCGAACCCACGCTCGTGCGGCGGATGCACAATTTCGTGAAATCCCGGTACCCGGGCGGTTGGCGGCTGAGCATGTTCGCGACCTCGACGCCCCACTTCCCGCCGATGAAGAACGCCTTCCATTCGGACGAATTCCGCTCCTCGAGGGCGCCTTCGACGACCTTCGCAATCGCGTCCGCGTAGTTCGGGTTCATGTAGTTCCGGAACGCCTCGAAGTTCGCGAGGGCCTCCTCCAAGTTGCCGATCGCGCGCGGGTCCTTTGGCGGGTTCGCGAACTCCCGCCAATATCCATCCTGATATGGTCCGTATTTCGCGACGCCCTCCGCGAGCTCGAGCTGGGCGGCTGCGACGTCCACCGCCAGATGAAAGCGGAGGTGGGAAACAAGGAAGTCGAGCGCGAGGCTGTATTCCATCTGGCCCACGAGGTCGTCGATCGGCGGGCCCGAATATCCGTCGGGCTTCGCCATGTACCCCTTGAGGTCTCGCATGATGATCCGATGGTACTCCTCCCTCAAGGCGACGAGCGCCCCTTTCCGGACATAGAGTCCCCATCGATCGGAAAGGCGAAATGAAAGGTAGAAGCCGCACGCTTCCGGACCTTGCTTGAGCACCCCGGGAATCGTATTCGCGTCCTTCGGGATCCCCGCCAAAATCGTTAGGTCCCCCTCGAAGGGGACGGCACCGTCCGTGGCCGGTGGCGACCCGATTCCTGGAACGCGGACCTTGGCGGGCTCGCATAGCTCCGGATGCGCGTCCCGGAAATTGGCGGGGTCGACCGCGACCTTCGCTTCCATCGGGAACGCCGAAGAGACCGGGCGCGCTTAACGTTTGCCTCCGCGCTTGCTCCCCTCGATCACGTAATGGTAACGGTAGATCGCGTGCTCGCGAATCCCGACGAATCCCGCCGCGCGGAGTCCCTCCCGGACGCGCTCCACGGGGACCCGCTCCTCCAGAGGCGGACCCATCGGGGTCTCCACCGGTTTCCAATCGGCGAGGATCAACCTGCCGCTCGGTTCGAGGATCCGGAACGCCTCGTACAGAAGCGCGAGGGGGGCCTCAAACTCGTGGAACGTGTTTGTCGAAATCGCGGCGAGGATCGCGCCCGCCGGCAAGGGAATCCGGCTTTCCTCCGTGCGCAGCGCAATCACGTTGGCGAGATTCCGTTCGCGAGCGCGCCGACGGAGCTCCTTCAGCATGGCCGGTTCGGTGTCCAATCCGTACACCTTCTCATCGGGCAACAGTCTCTGGGCGAGGGGCAAGCTGAAATAGCCGGTGCCGCAGCCGATGTCCGCGTAGGCCGCGTCCGGACGCGAGGGCAGGATCTGGAGAAGCGAGTCGGCAGGCTGCCACTCCGCCCGGTCCGGTCGATCGAGCTCACTCCGGTGCGCGGGGTCGAACTTGTACGGCATGCGCGAAGGGTCGAACGCCGTCCCGCGCCTTAAGGGCCGTTGCTCGCGGGAAACGGTTCTGCTTTCGGTCGCGCTCACGGGGGGAAGTCGTCGAGCGTCGTCGGCGCCGGCCCCACGTCCCGCAAACGCTCCACGGCCGCGCGCACGCGATCCGATGTGAAGCCCCGTTCATCGACCAAGAACCGAACGACGCCCTCCGGGTCGAGGCGGGCCGTACGAATCTCCGGTGAGGCGTCGACCTCGGGCTCGAGAAAGTAGCCGCGAATCTCGTCGACGTTTGGCGGGAGCGGGTCTCGGATCTTTGCCGGTAGCGCTTCGAGACTTCCGTGCTCGCGGAGGAGTTTCACGGCGGTCTTCGGCCCGACGCCCCGGACTCCTTCATTGAAGTCCGTTCCGACCAGGATCGCCGCCTCGATGAGCTGGCGGCGCGTCAGGCCGAGTTCGCGCAACATCACCGCCAAATCGATCACCTCCGGGGGCACGATGCGGGACACGCCCCGGCTCGGAAGGAACTCGCGACCCTTGATTCCGACGAACCGCGCGAGCCGCGGGGCGCCGAAGAGGAGGGAGTCGTAGTCCTTGCTGCTCACCGCCCACGCCTTGCCCTCCTTCGCGAACCAGGAAGCCTGCGCCTCCCCCTCGGACGGTGCCTGCACCCACGGGATCCCGAGGAGTTCGAGGAGACGCTGCGCGTCCTCCTTCATCTCGCGCGTCACGCGCGTCGTCATCACGACCTTCGACCACGCGGCCTCGCGGTCCCCCCGGGCGACGGCCTCCGCGTACTCCCGCTCCGCCTTCGCCTTCGCCTCCCTCCGCTTCTCGATCTCCCGCCACTTGAGCGCGGGCGGACGACCGTCGAACACGTACAGGAGGCGGGCCTTGTGCTCGCTGATCAAGCGGGTCGATCGAAACAGGATCCCGTTCAAATGCGACGTCACCCGACCCTTCCCGTCGGAGAGCGGTGAGCCGTCGGGCAGGCGCATGATGCTGAGGAATTGATACAGCTCGATCGAGGCGTCCACCGCCAGCGTACGGCCCGCAAGGCGATCGAGCGAGATCGTCTCCTTCACCGCGATCGGAGTGAAATTCACCCCCACGGCGCCGAGACCGCGGGCCGCCGCCAAAAGGGTGTCGATGGACTACGAGACGAGGATCTCTTGGGGCGCCTTCTTCGCGGTCTCGACGAAGAATCGGCCCCCGCCAACCGCGGTAATCGCGTCGGTGTGCGTCCGGGTGAGGGATACCGCATCGGAGAACCGATCGGACTTGAGATTCTTCGCGTTGTACAGACAGAGGGTCCGGACCCCAGAGCGATGGGCCTGGCCGGTCCGTTCGACCAACGAGGCCATCGCCTGGTCGCCTCGATCGAAGAACAAGGATCCGATCCGCGAGAGCACGCTGAGACCGTTTTTCCCCGAGATGCGCGCGAACTCGGCGATCGCCGCCATGTCCTGCGGAGATCGCTCGACGTCCTCCGGGCGCCGGGGCATTACGTCCTCCGTGACCGTCCGGAACAGGTGACCGCCGTCCACGAGCGCGTCGAGGTCCGTCCCGCGAAGACGAAGGCGTTCTCGAAGGGTGGCGAGCTCCGACCGGGGAAGGACCACCATGACCATGTCCCCGCGCTCGGCCGCTCCGGTGATGAAGGCGTCGATCGCCGCGTCGCACTCGGCGGACCCGTCGCTCCACAGGATCGCATGGCTGTCCGGCGGGGGCAGGTAGAGCCGAGCCAGGTGGGGGGACTCCAACAGGGAGACGGCCATTGGACGCCTTGCACGATGGGAGAGGCCATAGCTATTGTGGCGCCATTATCGAATGTGCTATCGGGGCCCGATAGCGAGGGTTGATAATCACGCCATCTGCCCGTCTGCTAGGGCTCCGGGACTGCGAACGTCCAATGGTCCTTGTCCGCGGTTATCTCGCGAAGAAGCGTCCGAGCCCGGGTCGAGGGCAGGCTCAGGAACATGCGCCCGACGTGCTTGCAGAACCGGCCCTCGTGGATGGACTTCGCCCAATCGTCGCAATCGTGTTCAATCCGCTTGGCGGGGATGTCGATCGCGACCCCGTACTCCTTGATCCGCGCCTCGACCGATGCGCCCGAGTCGTCAAGGAGAGCGACGTCCTTGGGATCGATACGCCGGGCCCGGTCGAGCCGACCCTTGTCAAGGAACCCGCGGAGGAGAGTCTCCACCTCCGCGTCCCCAGCGGGAACTGCGGACGCAAATTCTTCGAGCGTCGGCGTCTTGACGAGGCCCGTCGAGGTCCTCACGTGTCCCTTTCGGAACTCTCGAATGCGCCGTGCAGCACCCTGTTGCGCGGGCGTCAGGGAGACATCGAGCATCTCGAGGACCTGGAGTGCGTTCTCGGGCGCATAGCCGTGATAGTGGTTGTTCCAGAACCCGTAGACCTCGTCCGCTTTGGCGGCGACCTCGCGGACCTTCGGCACCCACGCGGCGAGTTCGTCGTGGGAGTACCTGTAGTCGTACCAAGGGTCTTTTCCATGCCCATGCCATCGGACATACGCGGTCTTGGCGGTCACGGCCAAGGTCGGCGGGAGCAGGGGCTCGTCCACGATCGTGTACACCAGTGCCTTTCGTCGGAGGAGGTCGAACGCGTCGTCGACCATCCACGACTTGTTCCGCGGCTCGAGGGCCCACGTGAACTCGTCCGGGAGGATGTCCAAGAACTTCCCCATCTTGGAAGGGTCGAACCGGAGGCGCGGCGGGAGCTGGAGGAGGAGCGGGCCGAGCTTCCCCGCGTCGAGCAATGGGCGCATGAGCTCGCAGTAGTCCAACAGCTCTTTCGCCGCCCCGAGGTCCACGTCGAGGAGACGATCGTGCGTCACGGTCTGCGGGACCTTGGCGGCGAACTTGAAGTCCGTCGGCGTGTATCGAGACCACCCGAGGACCATCCCCTTCGTCGGCGGGCGATAGAACGTGCTGTTGATTTCCGCCGTATCGAAGACGCGGGCGTACGCCGCCAGTTTGGACTCCGATGCGGTCCGATAGAATGGGCCGACCCACTCCTGGTAGTCCCATCCCGAGCATCCGAACCGGAGCTTCGCCACGCGCGCGGATGTCGGCGGGATTCGTTAAGCCTTTGGACTCACACCTTCGTCCCGCACTTCGAGCAGAACGTCGCGCCGGTCGCGAGGGCCGCGCCGCAGTTCTTGCACGTCAGGGGCGTCGCCCCGGGCATGGCCTGCGCGGGGCCCGGAGTCGGCGTCCAGGGCGGAGGCACGTAGGCCGGGTACAACGGCGGCCGGTGGTCGTGCCGGACGACGAAGTAGATGATGATCCCAATCAGCCCCGCCACGAGGACGACGAGAAGCCACAGGACGCCGTTCATGCCCCGGCTCTCGGCGTCGCGGTAGACCCAGATTCCCACGATCAACCAAAGGATGAAGGACCCAAGGACGATGCAGCAGAGAAGGCTCGCGAAGCTTGCCTCGGTCTGCAAGACGAGGATGCTGGCGAAGTCCACGCTCCCTCCTCCCAGGAAGGGGAATGCCGAACTATCTAAATGTGTTCCTCACTTTCGGACCCCCTGGCGGCTTGTTGAAGCTCGTCGATGCGATGCGCGGCGGGTGAACGAGTTCATTGGCGCGGGTGGGTGGGATTACTTCGACGTCCCCGGGGCCGACCGCCTCGCCGCGTACGCAACCGCGTTTCCGTTCGTCGAGGTCAACGCGACGTTCTACATGTGGCCGGACCCACCCTCGGCGACCGCGTGGCGGAAGCGGGTCCCCGCGGGATTTCAGTTCGCGATTCGGACCCATCGGGAGCTCACCCACCTTCATCGGCTCCGGGCAACGCCCGGGGCGCGATCCTCCTTGGCCCGCACCGCCAAGCTCGCGAAACGCCTGCGGGCCATCGCGATCGTCGCCGAGACACCCGCCAGCGTCGTCCCGGACGCCCGCGAATTCACGGACCTTCTGGCAACCGTGGACCTGCCGTGTCCCGTGGCCCTCGAGGCGCGGCACTTCCGGGATCGTGAGCTTCCTGCCCCCTTGGCGGCGGCGATGGAAGACAACGATGTCGCCGACGCCGTGGACTTCTCCCGCCAATCTTCTCGCACCGAATCGACGCTCGCCTACGGAAGGCTGTTCGGGCTCGGCGACGGGAACCGATGGGAGTTTACCACGGACGAGTTGGCGGTGATCCGCGAACGGGGGGACACGATGGGGGCGAGCCGGGTCGCCTACGCTTTCCACGGAGTCCGTATGTACAAGGATGCGGGCCGGTTCCTCACATACATCCGGACCGGGAAGGCGCCACCGGCGACACGGCACCGAGGTCTGCGCTCCCTCGAAGAAGTCTTGTCGGCGGACGCGCGGTTCCCTGCGGGACGAGGGGATCTCATTCGCGAGCACGGGTTTCGCGTGGTCGACGGCCTGGAGGGCGGAGAAAGCCACGCGCGCGACCTTCTCCTGGATCTCCCAGCCGGGCCCTTCCGCTCGGCGACCGAGGTTGCTCAGCGTCTGACAAATGAGGCGCTTGCGAGGGCCCGCTGACCTTTGTCGCGGTCCTTGCAACTTGTAGTAGCTTTCACTACATTAGTCTTAAGATAGACTCCCAACATGGGTCGGGGGAGGACAACCATGTCCCTTTGTGGAACCGATTACAGCCCGGGCCTCGTCCGGCAAATGTACAAGGAAAGTCGCCAGGACGACGCGATGGTCACGATGCCGTCCAAGCTCCAGAAGGGCCTGCCCCGCCGAACGGGCTCGCTCTGCCCGGAGTGCCTCAAGATCGTCCCCGCGACCCTGTACATCGACAACGGCGCGCTGATGATGAAGAAGACGTGCAAGGAGCACGGGGAGTTCCAAGAGGTTTGCTGGTCCGACGCGGAGCTGTACCTGAAGGCCGAGAACTGGGCCTTCGACGGGGTCGGCATCGCGAACCCGCAGATCCCGGACGCGAAGGTGTGCCCGTACGAGTGCGGGCTGTGCAACCTCCACTACTCCAACACCGCGCTGTGCAACATTGACCTCACGAACCGGTGCAACCTCAAGTGCCCGATCTGTTTCGCGAACGCGAACGCGGCCGGATACGTCTTCGAGCCGACGTACGAGCAGATCGTTTACGAGTTCGCCGTCCTTCGCGCCCAGCGGCCCGTGCCCGTGAGTGCGATCCAGTTCGCGGGCGGGGAGCCGACGATCTACCCGCAGTTCCATGAGATTGTGCGGGCGGCGAAGGAGATGGGCTTCGCGCAGATCCAAATCGCGACGAACGGGATCAAGTTCGCGACGGAGGAAGGGTTCCTCGAGAAGGCGGTCGAGGCGGGCCTCCACACCCTCTACCTGCAGTTCGACGGTCTCAAGGAGGAGAACTACATCAAGGCCCGCGGACGGCCGCTCCTCGACGTCAAGCTGAAGGTCATCGAGAAGGTCCGGCAGATGCCGGTCGGCAAGCGGCCCAGCGTGGTCCTCGTGCCGACGATGGTCAACTCCTTCAACGACGACCAGGCAGGCGAGATCCTGAACTTCGCGATCAAGAACCAGGACGTCGTGAAGGGCGTCAACTACCAGCCCGTGTCCTTGACGGGCCGCATCCCGGACGAGGACCGCCGGAAGCTGCGGTACACCCTCGCCGACCTCGCCTACGACCTCGAGCAGCAGACCGGATACCTGGGCCGCGACGACTGGTACCCCGTCCCGTTCGTGGCGCCGATCTCCGAGCTCGTGTCCGTCCTGACGGGGAGCGCGAAGACCGCGTTCACGTCGCACCCCGCGTGCGGCCTTGCCTCCTACTTGTTCCTCGAGAAGGGGAAGGACCCGGTCCCGATCACGCGCTTCGTCGATGTCGAGGGCCTCATGGAGGACATGTGGAAGCTGGCCCAGGAGACGAAGGACAAGAAGATCAAGTTCACGAGCAAGCTGAAGGCGCTGAACCTGCTCCGGAAGCACTTCAAGGAGGAGAATGCGCCCGACGGCATGGGCCTCACGAAGTTCATCAAGATCCTGAACGCGATGTTCACGAAGGGCGACAAGTCCGGCGTAGCCGAGTTCAGCTGGTCCACGATGTACGTCGGCGGGATGCACTTCCAGGACAACTACAACTACGACATCGAGCGCGTGAAGCGGTGCGTGATCCACTACGCGACGCCCGACGGCAAGGTCATCCCCTTCTGCGCCTACAACACGGGCCCGAACTTCCGCGAAGAGGTCGAGAAGAAGTTCGCGGTGCCGATCGAGGAGTGGCGGAAGAGGCATGCCTGAAGCCGTGGCCGTCCGCCCGTCTGTCCGCGACAACGGCATCATGGCCATCGACGACATGCTCTGCATGCACTGCGGAGCGTGCGTCGGCACGTGCCCCACGAACGCGATCTTCCTGAACGAGGTCTACCTCACGTTCAATGAGGACTGCACGCAGTGCGGGATGTGCGTGAAGGTCTGTCCGGTCGGGGCCATCGACTATCCGCACGGACACAAGCTCACGCAACTCAAGTGAAATGAATCGTCCCTGCGGCGAAGCCGGCTAGACGACCTTCTTCTTTAGGACCTTCTTGACCGGGACGGCCTTCCGGTCCGAGTCACCGCCAGGGCGATGGCCGCACGCGTAGCACATGACCGCGTCGGAGCTGATCATCGTTCCACAGGCAGGGCACGGGATCTCCCCGACTTCCGTGGCCTCTTCCTGGAGGCGGTGGCCACAGGCGTAGCACATCACGGCGTCCGAGCTGATCATCGTCCCGCAGGCGGGACACGCGATCTCCGCGGCCTCCGTAGGTTCTTCTTCCGCGAGTCGATGGCCGCACGCGTAGCACATGACCGCGTCGGAGCTGATCATCGTCCCGCACGCGGGACATGGAATCTCGCCGCCCGCGGGGGCAGCCTCGACCTCTTCCTCAGCGACTTCCTCGGGTTCGGCTCTGGCGGCGACGGCCGCAAGCGGCTTCGCAGCGGGAACCGCGCTTCCTCGGCTCGGAGGAGCCGCCGCGGCGGCTTGGGTGGCTTGGGTGGCGACCGGGCGAGCGAGCCCGGGCTGAGCGACGGCACCTGACGAGGGTCCTGGCCGCTGGGCCGCGCTTGGCGTGGACTGGGGCGTTGCCGGAAGGGCGGGGGCGGACCGCATCTGCGCCGCGAGCCCTTGCTCCCGCGAGAGAAGATCCTTCTCCTTCGCCATCAACCGCTTCTGGTCGTCCACGAACCTCTGTTTCGTGGTCACGAGCGTGCTCTCGTCGGCATGAAGCCGCTTCTCGCGTTCGACGAGGGCCTGCCCCCGAGTGATCTGCTGTTCGAGGGTCTGCTTCTGGGTCTCAAGAAGTTGAATCGCCTGCTCCTCCCGTTTTAGCATCTCCGCCCGCCGCGCGGCAACCTCCGAGAGGATCCCGCCGACCTCTTGCTCCCTGGCGGCGACCGATTCGTCGCGTGCGAGGAGTTGCGACTGCCTCTGGGCAATGTCTGCTTCCCGCGCCTTGAGGGCTTCCTGGGCCTTGAGAACCGCCTGTCGGGTTCCCTCGAAGTCCTGCTGCCGCTTCTGGAGGTCCCGCTCCGTCGCCTGCAACTCGCGCTCTCGGGCGGAAACGCCCTTCTCGCGACCTTCGAGGGCGTCTCGTTCCGACTCGAGGCCCGCCCGAGCGGATTCGATCTCCTTCCGTTCGGCGTCCAATTTGGCTTCGCGATCCCGGAGCTCCGTTTCTTTCGCCTTGAGGGCCCCGGTCTTGGTCTGCAGCGTGCTGATAATGTCGTCGAAGTCGGTGCCGCCCACGCTCAGCCCCCGCCAATCCGCGGATTCGATGTCGTATCGGGCGCTCCGTTATTAGCCTTTCGCGGTGGGTCCTGCACCAAGGAATTCACTCCCCCGTCTCGAAGATTGGCCCCAACACGGCAATGCTGCCCTTGCGCGCCTCGAGCGCGTGCTTCTCCACGCTGTGCTCGCACGCCCGCATCTTTTCGACCTGGAGGTACCGCGCGAGCTTTCCTCGACTTCGGTCCAGGCCCAGATGAATGATGCCATCGACGAGGAATCCCTCGTTCCCCAAGAGCTGGCTTTGCCCGCCGAGTTCCCGCTCCATGACGACGAACGAGATCAGGTTGTAGTCCCGCAGCATCTTGAAGAAATAGAACATTTTCTTCCGCATCGCGGAGACGTCTTCCATCAGGGAGTAGAGGGCCCCGAGCGAATCCAGGGCGAACAACTTGAACCGGTTCCCGTGCACCTTCTTGAAGTGGGCGATCATCTTTTCGATGAATTCCAAGTAGTTCGTCTGTTCGGACGCGCCAACCATCTGGTCGATCTCGCGGAGGTCCGTGAAGTCGGAAATCTGCATGTTGAGGGACAGCTCGATCCCCAGAGACTCCATGTTCTTGAGGTGCGATTGGACGGTCTCCTCAAGGGTGGTGTAGAGCCCGAATTCGTTCGTGCGCTTGAGGTACGTCGACATCAGCGCGTAGCAGAAGGACGTCTTCATCGATCCCGGGGGCCCCGTGACGAGGAGGACCTTCGGTGGATCGACGTCGGTTTTGAAGACCTTGTCGAGGCCCTCGATAGAATTCCGGAAGACCAACGCCCGTACCCCGCGGCCGAGGCGATGAAAATCCGGGCGCACTTAACATTATCGCTTCCATTATCCACGCACCGCGGCGCCGCGCAAATTTCGCGTCGCGGATATCGGCGCCGAGCATCGGTGTCGATAGGTATTTAACAAGCCCGTCCGTTCATCGCGCGCCGAGCTCTCAGCCAGAAGGTGGCACGTCGTTGGTGAGCGGGGAGACGAAGCTCTGTCCCGTTTGTGACTCCGCGATTGAAGCGGACGCGCGCCGATGTCCGGAATGCAACACGGACCTGTCCCTGTTCGATGTTTCGGACGCGGTGCCGGACGTGGGCAAGGCCCGCCCCTCGAAGAACGGGAAGTCGATCGACGAAATCCTGAACTCGATTGTGAAGGGGAAGGATGTCCAGTCGGATTTCTTCGAGGACATCAAGACGATCGCGACGAACGGGTCATCGGCCGACGACGACATCCTCGCCGATGCAGAGGTCGAGGCGGGGGTCGAGTTCGAATGCCCGAACTGCGGCACCCGGGTGGCGGGGAACGCCAAGGTCTGCCCCGGCTGCGGCGCGGAGTTCGCGGAGGAAGCCGTCGAGCAGTTCGAGTGTCCCCTCTGCAACGCCATCGTCGACGTCAATGCGACCTCGTGCCCCAATTGCGGCGTGGCGTTCGCGGAGGACGAGCCTTCGGAGGCCCCCGCCGTCGCGGTCGCCACGCCGGCGGCACCGACCCGACGCCCGGCCGAG
>VBMQ01000089.1 GCA_005878375.1 Methanobacteriota archaeon
ACAGGAGGTTCTTCGCCCTGTGGAGGTAGCCGGTGAGTTTCGGCACATCGGTGTGCACCGTCTCGATGTCAGGCGCGACGAGATCGCTCTTGCGCCACCGGCGTGTCATGAGGTTGTAGTAGCGGAAGTGCGGGTCGCACATCGCGTAGAAGTCGCTGTGGCCGAGCGTGCCGGTGAGCGACCAGTGCCGGGCGTGGAATGGGCACGGGATTCGGACGTAGCCTTGGCAACGCCTCGGCATCCGCGGAACGTCGCGGGGATCGTCCTTCTCGCCCCTCGCGACCTTGATCTTGTGGGCCCGCATCTAGCACCTAGCGCTGACGACGCTGCTGGGCCGCGGGTACATCTCAGTCGAGAGCGCGACCATGCTGCACGGGTAGGTCACGTGGTTGTATCCGCCGTCGATCCCGACCATGGAGTCGAATCCGGAGAAAGCGGGCTGCATCGTCACGAGGCGACTGTACTTGGTCGAGTTGAAGGCGCGGAAGAAGAAGAACGCGTCGAGAAGCAGTGACCCGTGCGCGGGCACCGTGAAGATGTATCCGAACTGCGTGTCGCCGCCGCTGGCGTAGATGTCGTACTGCGTCGCCTTCTGCGCCGCGTCGTCGAACACCAGGTAGGTCACCCTGTAGAGGTAGGTGGCCGTGGTATTGTTCGCGGCGTCGAAGAACGTACCGGATGTCACGTTGAGGAAGACCGTCGCGTCGGCGTTCGACTTGTCGGTGCGCACAATCCCCATGCCCAGGCCGCCCCATCCCCCGGAGTAGTTGCCATCGGCGCGCGCCGTCCCGTTGAGGTCGTAGACCCAGCCCAGCCCCGTGTTCGGCGTGACGAGCGTCAGGTTGTTCTGCCCGAAGATTTGAAGCTGGGTCTTCGGCGGCACGGGGGCGGGAACTATGTTGGGCAGGCCGAACATGGAGACGAGCACTATCGAGATCAGCAGGATCGCGGAGATCAGCGCGGCGATCTTGATGAGCCTGCGCCGCTTGACCTTCTGGACCGTCACGCCGCCGGGGTGCTTCTTGTTCCAGATGGTGCCGTAGTACCAGCGCCAGATCGAGCGGTACATCGGGTCGTGGATTTTGTCGTTCCAGTACTTCGCCTCCACGTCCACCGCGAGCGACCCGCCCGCGAGTTTCGTCATGTACTGGACGTGGAGGGCCCAGCGCCTCACCCGGTGGAAGAGCGCCTTGAGCAGCATGGCGAAGAACTCGCCGACGATGAGCCAGAACAGGAAGCCCTCGACGTGGAAGTAGCTCATTCCTTCATCGCCTCCGCCTTCTGCTTCGCGCGCTCCGCGGACCACACGTCGATCTCCTCGCTCGTCTCGGCCTTCGGAGCCTTCAGGGTCTCCATCGCCTCGATGAACGCCTCGATGTTCTCCTGGTCCGCGCGGATCAGGTCGAAGTAGCCGAGGATGCTGTCGGCCCCGAACACAATGGCCGGGTACTCCTGCTGGGTCAGCGTGTGGTCGAAGTTCGACTGCGGGATGATAACGTGCTTGATCCCCGCGTCGGCGGCGCCCTTGATCTTGTAGGACACCCCGCCGATGGCGCCGACCTGCACGTTCAGCGGGTCGGTCGGGTGCGGTAGGAGTTCGATGGTCCCGGTGACGGCCACGTCTTGGCGGATCGGAATGGGGACGCGCTTGCTCGGGTCCTTGATACGCGGATCGCCGAGGCGCGACATCACGGCAAGGGTCATCGCGACGCCCGCGCTCGGGCCCTCGACATCCTTCTGCTGCGCGTAGGAGATGTGCGTGTAGCGGTGCTTCTTGAGGTCGATGCCGTAGAGTTGACGGATCACCGTGCGCACGGTCTTGATGCTGTCCTGGACCCACGACGCCTCCTCCTTCACCTCGCCCGTGACGACGAAGTCGCCGTCGCCGCCGTTCTCGCGGTCGGCGTCCAGGACCACGGCGACGACCGGGAAGGTGTGTCCGGCGACCGGGCTGCCGCTGCGGTCGGTGGAGACCGCGAGGCCGTTCACGCGGCCCTCCGCGGAGCCGGTGCTCTGGACGATCTTGAAGGGCGCCCTGTGCTTGAGTTCCTCCTTCTGCTCCTGCTCGGGCACGGAGTCGATGAACTCGTTGATCGCGCGCTCGATGTCCGCGCCGGTCGTCAGCGTGCGCTTCTCGCCGTATGCGATCTCGAAGCCGGTGAGGACGACCTTGATCACTGCGCGGAACATGATCTTGAGTTGCTTGTTGTTCTCGGAGCGCTCGCGCATGTACTCGATGACGCGCTGCACGCCCTCCTTCTCCATGGGGTGCAGCCGGAACCGGCTGGTCTCGTCCGCGACGACCTGGACGATCTTGAGGTAGTTCGCGAAGTTCGCGTCGATGTACTTCTCGAAATATATCGCGTCACCGTAATTGAAGCGGTCGAAGAAGGCCTTGATGACGTTGAGGATCGAGTTCGGGTCGTGGATCAGGTCCATGTTGCCGTTCGCGATCAGCATGAAGTCCGCCGGGACCTTGTCCGCGGTCTGGATCGCGAGGATGCCGGGCGCCTCGGTCCCGCCGCCGCTCCCGCTGTTCCGGATGATCGACTCGCCGTCCTCCATGATGCTCAGCATCTTCACCGCGCCGTGGTGCGAGAGGTTCTTCGTCTCGTCGATGTCGAGAATCTGGTCGTGCCCGCGGTGCACCAGCCCGGCGATCACGCGCTTGTACATCGGGTTCGTGAGTCCCTGCGTGTTGCCGTAGGCGTTCCACTGGATGCTCCCGACGAGCGATGCGTCGTCCGTGATCGTGGCGTCGAGCACGTACTTGGGCTTGCCGTCGTGCTGGACGATGGGAAACGGGGTCTCCAGCATGTCGGCGCGGTTCGTCTGGAAGATGCGGCTGTTGCCGATCATCAGGATGAAGAGGGGGACGAAGAGCAGCGTCGATCCGCCGACGATGTAGCCGAGGTATCCGGCGGAGTACTGGAACCACGCCGCGATGAACCCGACCTGCATCACGTAGAGGCCCATGATGAAGAGCCCCGTGAACATCAGCCCGGCGCCGAAGATCAGCAGGATCATCAGCAGCGAGTAGATGAACTGCTGCTTCTGCTTCTGCTCGGCGATGGCGCCGCGCTCGGCCTGCTGCACGATCCGTGGGGCGAGGCAGCCGCCGCCCTGCACGGCGTGGCACGGGACCTGGACGGCGAGGGGCCGCTGGTCGTCGTTGGGGTTCTTCAGGGTGAGCACGTCCGTGAGTTCGATCTCCGCCTCCTTGTACAGCGGCTCGACCTCCTCGCGGATGATCTTCGAGGCGAGCGTCTTCCCGAGGCCGGGCTCCGAGATGCGCAGCACGTAGGGGCCGGGATTCTCCTTCATGAAGTTCCCCAACTCAAGGAGCGCGTTCTTGTCGTCCCCGAGGAAGTGCACGCGGTAGGTCTTCTTGTCGAGTTCGATCATCTCCCTGTCTTGGACGGGCTTGCCCAGGGTGTGCTCAAGGTCCTTGATCTTCACGATGGGCGTGTTCCGCAGCGCGTCCTGCTTCATCTTCAACTTGTAAATCCAGCGGCGCGTGCGCAAGAGTTCGCGGGCCATCGGGCGCTCCTGGCCGACGAGCCACTTGCGGGCCTCCTTCGGGACCTTGATGTCGTTCGTCGTCTTGAAGTCGCGCCAGAACTCCTGCTCGTGGCTCAGGCACCAGTCGAGCCCGCGCGTCATCAGGAGTTTGGTTCCGCCACAGTCGCCGCACTCCGTGTACGGCGCGTCGTCGCCCTTCGGCGCCTCCGTCATGCTGTCGCAGGCCTCGCAGCGGTAGCGGATGTAGAAGTTCTCGCTGAGGTCGAAGGGATAGTATGGCTCGTTATTCAGCGACTTCACGGGCTGATCGGCGCCGCGGCGCAGGACGCGATCCTTGAGACGCTTCAGGCTCGCCTTCCACTCGCCCATGTCACAGCCCCAGAATCTTGGAAGTGCCGATGTAGAGCGCGACCGCGATCAGAAGGCCGAGGATCGGCCAGATGATCTTGTCGAGCACCGGCCAGAACCAATGGGGAAGAATTTGCTTGCGCTCGCTCTTCGGGCCCTTCATTACACTCTACTAACATACCGAAGCTCTATTTAAATGCTGCGAGTGTGCTAGTGGTTGGCAGGGCGCGGAGGGCCGCGAAACTTCAAGTACCCCCGCCAACATAATATGATGGATTCGATTTATGAGACGCAGCAGGGCGAACAGGATCAGGGCGAAGGCGGAGATGGCGCTCGCGCACCAGCAGGACCCGGAGGCGCGGCGCGAGATCAAAGGCCAGGGACTGACCGTCGGCAAGCGCGTGCTCTACCACGGAGAGGGGGAGCCGACCGCGACGAGGTACGGCACCGTGAAGGAGATGCACGTCAAGAGCGTCGAGATCGAGATCACCGTCGGCAACATAATGCTCGGCGGCGAGAACGCCGTGATCCGTAAGGACGAGGTTCCATATACCAGGATCGTAGAGATCGTCGGCGAGGGGAGGCTCGCGGACCCGACTCTGGAGCCCGCGTGGAACAAGGAGCACAAGCACGGAGGGCCCACGCCAGCACCGCCGCGCGACGAGGGCTACGAGGAGTGCGAACTCGGCGGCAAGCGCGGCTGTAGCGAGAGCCCGTACAAGGCTTACTC
>VBMQ01000090.1 GCA_005878375.1 Methanobacteriota archaeon
CGGGGCGCGGACTCTGAGCGTGGGGAAGAGGTGCAGGACCACCTCGACCGCGTACACGAGGTACCACGCGAAGAACAGGATCCCGCAGGCGATCAGGGCGAGCACGAAAAGGGCCAACACGATCTGCGCGGCGAGGTTGTCCCCCGTCAGAACGAGAAGCGCGACGAAGTAGTCCGTGGCGAAGTGGAGGAGGATCCCCGCCAAGAAGCCGCGGCGCACGAACAGGTAGCCCATGCCCAGCCCGCCGACCGTGGCGGGGACGAACTTCCAGGCGCCGTAGCCGGGGACGTGCGCCAGCCCGAAGGCCACGGAGGACAAGGTGACGAGGGCCATCGCGAGGAAAATCGTGATGCGCGGCGAGTCGCGGTTGACGGTCCCGCCAAAGAGGTGGCGCCACGCCGGCACACGGGGCTGCCCGGCCGGGACCAGCCCGCGAAAGAGGGATGCGAAGATCGCCAGGGGCACGCCGATCAACAGGAACCGGCTGACGACCTCCTCGTACACGGGCGCGTTCGCCAGCGCGAAGTACTGGTACCAGTCCGGGAGACTGGGTCCCGAGCCGGACGGCCGGGCCGGGGTGAACCCGAGCGCCTCGAGCAGCAGCGCGTACATCGTCGTGATGAAGAAGACCGCGAGGAACACCTGGCCCGTGGAGATCCATGCGCTCCGGGATTCGAGGCGGGGGCGCAGCTGGTCCAGCGGCCGGAAGAACGCCTCCTTCGTGGGCCTCGCGTCCTTGTAGGCGAGCCACCCGAGCGTCCCGGCGATCCCGAGGAGGACGAGGCCGAAGTACGCGACGAACGTTTCCGCGGTGACGTCGAAGATCGGACCCATGGGGAACGGCGTGAGGATGAAGAGCCAGATCAGGCGGGGACCTCCCGCGAACGCGCCCTGGACCACCATGGACGACGTGTACGCGAGGGTCAGGATGTCGGCGACGACGAGCCCCAAGAACGCGATCATGCTCAGAGTCCACGCGACGCTGCCCAAGCCGCGCGCGCCGGATCCGGGGACCGCGGCGCGGAGCGGCGTCCCGCAGTACGGACACCACGCGCCGTTGAACACGGCCCCGCACCGGACGCACACGAACGCGTAGGAGGGCGCAACCGTCGGCGGCGCGACCGGGGCCGCCTGCGTGTCCGTCCCGCAAGTCGGGCAGAAGCGGCCCTCAAAGAGGGTGCCGCACGACGGACACGTCATGGGTGTCGCGAACAGGAACGGCCGCTATTTGAACCGTTGGGTTTCGCTCTCACGGACGCGCACGATCATGCGCGTTTCTTCAGTGCGCGGCGCGCGAGGAGGAAGACCGCAGTGACCCCGATCCCCGCGCCGACGAGCAAGAACAGGTCTGCGGGCGGGCCGCGGTTCGGCCGGGGCGCCTCAAAGTAGACGAGCGTGTTGCCGTCTCGGACCTGCCCGTCGGCGATCCTCGCGTGGAAGACGTAGTACGCGTTGACGACGTCGTCCCCGCAGAGCAGATACGCCCACCGCCAAAAGACATCGAGACCGCTCGCGGGCGCCCGCTCGACGATCGTGAGATTCCCGCCGGAGCGCCCCCCGAGGTCGATTGGCGCGAAGTCGTACGAGGCGATTGCCTGGCCGCCGGAGGTCTCGTCTCGGATGCTCAGGACGAGGGTCGTCCGATCCGTCTCCGTGCCGCCGACGTACGTGCGCACGGAGGCTTCTCGCACGCTCGCGACATGCACGGTGCCCCCCTGCTGGAGCCGAACTTCGACCGCGCCGGTGGTCTCGTTCCCACCCGTGAAGCCGCCTTCGTCCCGGAACGTTTGCCAAAGCGTCCCGTTGGCGACCGCGGCGGCATTGTACACGGTCTCGCTCGGGTACCCCGCCCGCCCGCACGCCGGTCCCGCACGCTCGGGCCCGTCCCCTTGTGCGATCGCGGGGAAGATGGCGGGGATGAGAAACAGGGTTACGACGAATGCGACACGCATCGCGCGGCGGGCAGTCCGCCGTCCTCCATAAGGGTTCGGCCCTCACCCGAAGATGAGGCCGATCCCGCTCGCGGCGTCCTCGTCCTGGGCCCTGAACGCCCGGTGCACCGCCTCCGCCTGCGCCCCCTCGAGCTTGGCCCCGAGGTCCTTGAACAGTTCCGCGGCGGTCCGTCCCCTCAATCAGGACGAGGCGGGCGAGGGACGGAAAGCCGAGGGCCGACCCGTCGCGGGAGGCGATGCTCTGGCGGCTGACGAGGTCGTCCTTCAACACTTCGTCGACCTTCGGGACGTTCGGCGGTTTGACCTCGAAGACCGCGTACACGCGCCCCCGGAACGCATCCGCCTTAAAAGCGTCATTCGTCAATGTGCGGACGCGTGTACGGAAGGATGATCAGGAACGCCCCCGCGATGAGGACGGCGAGTCCGAGGAACCGGTCCCGCATCGCGGCGGCGAGGACGAGGCCGAGCACGATGACCAGGAGGCCGACGACCCCGAACGCGACGGCGACCCGGGCCACGGCCACGGGAACCGCAGCCCCGCCAAAAGGGTGACGGCCCCGGCGTTGATAATAGGCGGGGAACGCTTTCGCATGCTTGAGGCCCGCGGGCCGGAGGAGGAGGCGATCCTCGCCGCCCTCATGGGCATCACGGAGATGATGGGGGACCTCACGGACCTCGAGGAGCTCCTCGACGCGATCGTCCGCATCGCCCCGCGCCTCGTGTCCGTCGACCGGTGCGCGATCTTCCTGCGGAACCCGCGGGACCGGGAGTTCCGCGTCGCCCACGCGTGGTCGGAGGACGCGGAGGCGACGGGCCGCCTCATGCGCCTCGCGATCCCGGAGGCCGACATCGGCAAGCTGACGCACAAACTCGTGGACCAGCGCGTGCCCGTGATGCTGCGCACAGGCCGGGAGGACCTGCTGCCCCTCTCCGTCACCGACAGCTTCCAGATCCGCTCCATGCTCCTCGTGCCCCTCGTCTACCAGGACCAAGTCATGGGGTTCATCACGCTCGATGAGGCGTCGAAGGACCACCTGTTCACGAGCCGCGAGGTGAACGTCGTGCAGGCGATCGCGGCCCATGCGGCGGTCGCGATCGTCCACACCCGGCTCGCCGAGGCCTATCGGATCGAGCGCCGGCGCGGGATGGCCCTCGCCGACGCCGTGTGCGACGGCGTGATCATCCTCGACCGCCAATTGCGCGTGGCGGCGATGAGCCCGGGCGCGGAAGCCCTCCTCGGCTGGCTGTCGGATGAGGTCGAGGGCAAGGCGGCCGCGGACGCATTCGACGACCCCGGCCTGGAAGCGGCAGCCACGAAAGTGCTCGCAGGTGCGATGCGGGACGAGGCGGTGGCCGCGTTGCGGACGAAGGACGGCCGCCAGATCGCGTGCGACGTCGTCGCGATCGCGGTCCCGGGGGCGGCCGGCGGACCGTCCGAGGTCCTGTACGCACTGACCCGGGCGGATCGCGAGGCGAAGGGGATCACGACACGACATCTCGGGAGAACAGGAGCAAGTTCACCTCGGCGGTCGTGAACCGCGATCGGGCCTTCAACGTCTTCGCGTCGCCCGCGCGGATGAGTTCCAAGTACAGCGGGCAGCCCTTCGTCAGGAGGTAGATGCGGCGCAGGGCCTCCTCGGCGATGTCCGGGTTGCCGAGGAGCTCGCGGCTCTCCTCGGTCGTGAGCCCCCGCAGATGGACTTCCTCGACGGAGCCGTCCTCGACCGCCTTCCGGTCGTAGAACCGGCAGTAGGACGGAGTCGTCTCCTGCGCGAGCACGAGGAGTTTGGCGGGAGGACTGCCCCGAGCAATCCGCAGGAACCGGCCGAAGAAGTCGGCGACGTCCTCGGGCACCTCCCCGTAGCCGTCGAACACGAGGAGCGCCTCCAAGCCGTCCAGGTCGACGGCGAGCGCATCCCACGGGTCCTGTTCCGCCTGCAGGGCCTCCGCGAGCTTGCCGCGGCCGCAGTCCGTCAAGAACTCGGCCACCTCCGCGAAGAGCGAATTGGGACCGTCTCCGACTTTCAAGTCCTGCCAAAGGTACGAGCCCATGGACCGTTGGAGGAACCGCCGGGCGAGCGCCGTTTTCCCCATCCCGACGCCGCCATACACGACCATCGCAACCGCGTCCCCTCGGCTCCACGCCGCCAACGCCGCGAGCTCGTCGCGTCGGCCGAGGAACGCGGGCAGCCCTTCGTCCCGCCCACCGCCGCGATACCGACCGGACTCGTCCACGTCGAGCGCGATCTCGAGCAGGTTCAGGCCGCTCGCCTTCGAGAATTCTCCGAGCGTGGTCGGTCCTCCGTCCGCGACCATCGCCTGCGCCTCGAGCGCCTTCGCGAGTTCCCGTCCCCGCCGAAGGCCGGCCTCCGTGAGATAGTAGAGTTTGACGCGGCGGCCCCGCGATCGGACGCGGCCCTCACGCTCCTCGACATAGCGTTCCCGGGCAAGCGCCTGGACCGTCCGGGGAACGTGGCTGCGTCGGAGGCGCGCCCCCTCCGCGATGCCCTGTTGCGTGATCGCCTCGGGCGGGTCCTTCGCGTTCCAGAACGAGAGGAGGTGGAGGAGCGTGCGCTCCCCCGCCGTGAGAAGCATCGCGCAAACGATTCGGCGCGGCTTATTTAACCGTGATGCGGCGATTCCCCGCCATAGGACCGTGGCGTGGGAGGGGGCGGGTAATTACCCGAATATCCTTATATAGCGTCTTCCGGAATCAATCGTCGTTCTCCCCGGTCGGAGGTTTTCCCATGCACCGCCGCAAGTCTTGGAACGTAACGGGCGTCTCGGAAGTCATCGGAACGATCTTGATCCTCGCGATGACGGTCGTCCTGTTCGCGTCGATCATCCTCTGGGTCTCCACGTTCCCCACGCCCGCGGCCTCGGTGCGGCTGGACATGGCGGGCGTTGAGATTCCCGTGTACGATAGCGCGGGCAATTGGAAGGGCGTGAACGTCACGGTCGACCACAAGGGCGGCGAGGCCCTCCCCGGCTTCCGCACGCTTCTCTTCTTCCAAGTGAACCATCTCGGGACGACGAAGGTCGTCTCACTCAAGACGCGGGGGACCGAGCTCGGTGTGCCGTATGGCATCAACGGCCCGGACACGACGTGGGACACGGGCGAGACGTGGTACTACTCGAATAACTCCGTGCAAGCCGTGGACAAGATCACGATCACGGTCATCGACAGCGTCCGCTCCCTGATCCTCTGGAACCAGCTCCTCCAGGGCGCGGCGGGCGCCCGGCCACCGTTGTTCCTTGAGAAGTGGGCGGACCGGCTCCCGCAGACGCCGACGATCGACATCCTGCAGACCGGGCAGACGTTCTCCGTCTTCACGAAGGTCACGGACCCGGACGGGGACCTGCGCAAGAACTCCGTCTACGTGTACTTCGCGTTCCTGTACGGGACGCCGGGTAATCGCCCGCCCGCGCGGATGTACGACGACGGGACGAACGGCGACCTCGTTGCGAACGACGGGACGTTCAGCCTCGCAGCGACATGGTTCAAGCCGACGGACCTGACGTGGGATGGCGGCGTGGTCATCTTCAACGCGACGGACGCCCAGAACCACAAGAGCACGTCCCGCATGACGCTCTCGGTCGAGCCGGGCCCCACCCAGGGCTCGAAGCCTAAGGGGTTTGGCAGCGGCCGACCGCCGAACTTGAACTACAACGGTCTGCAGGGGTTCAACATCTTCAACGGGACGGAGTGGGATTCGAACGGGTTCAACGCCACGGAGACCCGTAAGTTCCGGGAGTCGGAAAACGTCGTCGTCGTGGTCGGTTCCGCGATCCTCAAGGACCTGTTCGGGAAGAACACCTTCCTGCTGTACGACCCCTTCTCGGGCGCCCCCCTGACCCCCGTCGTCTACGGCTCGAACAAGCAGGTGACGACCTCGAGCATCCCCTCAAGCACGAACGCGTTCGACTTCTTCAACTACTCGAACGGGTACAACATCTGGATCTACCGGTTCGACCTGAACAACGTCTCGACGGTCGGAATCAACTTCGCGAAGACGCCCACCCGACCGCCGCAGTACTTCTTTGGGGCCTACCCGCTCGACATCGACCTCATCGACTTCCTCGGGAACCGGTTCGCGACCTCGGACACGATCACGATCACGGCGAACGATGGGACGGTCCGCAACTACCCGGTCCTTTCAACCTACCGGACCTCGGCATACACCCAAGCGACCACGTCCTTCAACAGCACGGATGTCGTCTACGTCCAGATCGTGATGAAGACGGTCGACGCGACCGCGAACACGGTCTTCCTCGGGAACACCGTGATTCAGGACTTCTTTGGCGGGTATCAGGTGTTCAAGAGCCCGACGAGCGGGCCTCCACAGCATGCGAACCCGCCGATTTGTCCGGTCACCGGCACCTGCACGTACAACACCGGAACCGTGATCACGATCAACAACGCCAAGATCGCGTACCGGTACGCGGTCAACCTCACCCTCGCGAACCAGGATCCCTGGGTCGACGGAACGCAGCACTACGCGCTCCGGGTGTTGAGCATGGCGGACTCGGACGAGTCGTACAGTCTCGTCCTCTCCTCGCAGCTGCTGATCACCGCCCCCCTGTACCGGATGGACATGGTGATCGGCCTCGACGATGCGTCGAATCCGGCGTGGGGTTCCCACGACATCAACTTCTACTTCCTCAACGTGAACGGCGTAGACAAGTGGATTCAAAATCGAATCGAGCCGCCCTACCCGAAGGCGGTCGTCCGAACCACCACGATCCGGATGCTCGATTTCAACAACGATGGGAGGCTCGACGTCGTCTCGAGCGTGGTCACGGGAACTCCTGCGCCCCCGCCGGCCGGGGACTACATCAATCTCTACCGCCAGGACGCGGACCAAGGCGGCTGCATCCTTTGGACGCGATCGAACCTCGACTTCCTTGACACCCGCACGGTGACGGATATCCGTCCCGCGCTCCTTAACAGGGACACCGCACCCGAGATCGTCTGCGCGGCGGACGACGGCCAGGTATGGTACTACCTGAACGACGGGACGTGGCCGACGCCG
>VBMQ01000096.1 GCA_005878375.1 Methanobacteriota archaeon
ACGCCCTTCGCGCGACCGCACCGCGGGCAGACGACGACGCCGAACATCAGAACAGAAAGACGAGCGCCGCGAGGCAGACGCCGTAGTGGTCCATCGGAATCGAGAGATCCTCGATCTTGTACTCGAGGGCCTTGAACTTCACGCCGCGCAGTTTCGCCATCTCGGCCATCTTCCACTCGAGGACTTCACGCAGCGCTTTGCCGTTCCCGTGCATGTGACCCTCGGCGACGTACCCCCCGAGCCCGTCGTCCCGGAAGCCGTACGCGATGCCCGCGCTGATCGTCTCTCCCTCCCCGCCACGCTGCTGCGCCAAGACGCAGTGGGTGATGGCGCCCATCGGGAGTTCCATCCGCCGCGTCTGCTTGATCCCGATTGGGAGAATCGAAGAAACGTAGACGAGGTTCTGCTCGCCGATGTTCGCGTTGAGGAGCGCCTCGTCGAACGCGTTGAGGTCGGAAACGCGGGAGACAGCCTTTCCGGACGTCACGAAGAACTTCTTCGGCATCTGGAGCATGGCCGTACTGTGAAGCGTAGCGGAGGTTCGCACTTAAGGCTTTCGAGCCAGGATTGCGATTGGCTTTCGCATCGCGAACGCGTCGTCGCCCCACGAGTAGTACCGCGGAAGGCGTGACATCACTTCGTACCCGAGCGCTTTGTAGAACGCGAGTGCGCCGGGATTGTTGGCGTTCACCTCGAGTCGCACCTCCGTGGTGTGGAAACGGCGGGCGGTGTCCTCCGCGACCCGCATGAGCTGCGTCCCGATCCCTTCGCGACGATGGCGGGGATGGACGCCGACGCTGAGCACGCGCGTGACGACGCGCTCGTCAAGCACCATCAGGGTGCCCAGGACGCCGCCGTTCTCGAACACGAATGTGGCGGCCCGAGGATTCTTCAGGATGTAGAGGAGGTGCTCCTTCTGGAACCGGCGCTCTGCGAAGCAGAGCTCCTCGAGCTCGTACAACGCGTCCAAGTCGTGGATGTCTGCGGCGCGAATCACGCGCAGGGGAACGGCGCGAGGTATTTCTCCGTAACGATAATCTATTCAGCGGGGCTTGTCCGCGCGTGCCCAAGATTGCGGACGTGCTTCGCGGCGCCCTCACCGGACAAGACATCGAGCTGAAAGGCTGGATCTACCGGACGCGCACGATCGGGGGGAAAGCGTTCGTCGTCCTCCGCGACTCGTCGGGCGTCCTCCAGGTCGCGGTCTCCAGGGAATCCGTTCCCGCCGACCAGTTCGAGGGGGCGGAGAGGGCGCTCATCGAATCCGCGGCCACCGCGAAGGGGACGATCGTCGCGGACAAGCGCGCGCCGGGTGGTTACGAGATGCGGGCGAAGGAGTTCCACGTCGTCTCGTTCGCCGAGAAGTTCCCGATCCAGCAGGACCTCAGCGAGGAATTCTTGCTCGACGTGCGCCACCTGTGGGTCCGGTCTCAGCGGATGACCTCAATCTTCCGCGTGCGCCACACGGTCTTCGGGGCCGTCCACGAATACTTCCGGGGCGAGGGCTTCTTCGAGGTCCATCCCCCGATGATCACTCCGGTCGGCAGCGAAGGCGGGGCCACGCTGTTCAACGTGGAATACTTCGGGAAGAAGGCGTACCTCACGCAATCCTGGCAACTGTATGCCGAAGCGCTCGCCCTTTCGATGGAGAAAGTGTACTACATCGGGCCGTCGTTCCGCGCGGAGAAATCTCGGACGACGCGCCATCTCACCGAGTACTGGCACTGCGAGATGGAGGAGGCGTGGGCGGGGATGGATGACGTCCTCAAACACGCGGAGCGCGTGATCGAGCACGCGGCCCATCGCGCGGCCGAAGAGAACCCGGAGGACCTGAAGTTCCTCGGCCGCGACCCGGACCTCCTGGTGAAGGTACACACGCCCTTCGAGCACATCACGTACGACGAGGCCTTGCGGCGTCTGAAGGCGAAGGGGATGGAGATCGAGTGGGGGAAGGACTTGCGGACCCTCGAAGAACGCGCACTCACGGAGGGAATGGGCCAACCGATTATCGTGTCCCGCTACCCGCGGGTGTCGCAGGCATTCTACAAGCGGCGGGACCCCGCCAACCCCGAGTTGGTCCTCGGCTTCGACGTGATCGCGCCGGACGATGTGGGCGAAATCGTCGGCGGGAGCGAGCGGGAAACGGACCTCGAGTACCTGAAGCAGGCGATCGTGGAGTTCGGCGAGGACCCGGCCCATTATGAGTGGTATCTCGACACCCGGCGGTTCGGGAACGTACAACACGCGGGCTTCGGCATGGGGATGGAGCGTCTCATCCAGTGGATCTGCAAGCTCGACCACATCCGGGACGCGATCCCGTTCCCACGGACGCCTGCGCGGTTCTCGCCTTGATGGTCACGCGCACGGCGCGACCGGGACGATCCGGGTTTCCACGGTTCCTTCGTTCGTGAACGAAAGATCCTCGGTGACGTGGACCGGACCTCGCGGCGTGGTCGCGTCGTACTCTAGGTGGAACGTCCACGACGCGCCCGGACCGTGCACCGTCCCGTTGGCGATGACGGAATCGCCCGACCGCGTGAAGTTCGCGAGGACGCGCCCGTCGATCGGACTCCGAAGTTGCCACGCGGTCCCGCTCGCGAGGATGAAGGGCCGTTCGTAATCCCCGGACGTCGTCGCGAAATTGTGCTCCTGCTCGACGTAGTGATTGAGGAGCAGCGCATCGACCCCCGCCAAGCTCGTGTCGGCCTCCACCGCCAAAAAGCGTCGCGCGGCGTTCCATGCGAACTTCGCGCAATGCGGACCGAAGTCAGCATCGACGGTCGTCGTCGCCGGGAGCGCGGAGATGTTGTCGGTCGCGCGGACGAGAAGGACGGGCGGCCCGAACTGGGTCGTCGGCCGGAGCAGGAACACAGGGATCGCTGCCAACCCTCCCGCGGCGATGAGGATGACGACGATGACCCATCCGCGGACGCGCTTCTCCGGCATCGCCACGAGGCGGAGTGCCGACACGCAGACATAAACTTGCGCCGGTTACGTTCATCTACGGACGGGGCTTTGGCACGCGGGATGGCGACAGATCCGTTCCTGGCGTTCTACGAGGATCATCAGGCGATTCGATCCGTGCTCCGCTCGTTCGAACAGGCGCTCGATTCGGCGGTGAACCGCGATCGGGCCGAGTCGAGGGAGCGCGAGAGGTTCCACGACACGCTGAGCTTCCTGCAAACGACCGTCCTCGAGCACTTCCATCGGGAAGAGACCGCCCTGCTTCCGCCCCTCGAAGCGAAATTGGGGAAGTTCGGTTCCCTTGTGAGCGTGATCGCGTACGACCACGACGAGGTTCGGCGGGAGACCGCGAAGCTCGCAGACGCTCTAGCGGCGTTGGACGCGAAGGCGACCGGGCCGCATCGCAGCGAGCTGCTTGAACTCAACCGCCACGGGATTTTCGTCGTTCAGTACCTAGGGCTCCACATGGCGAAGGAGGATTCGTCGCTCGCCGAGACCGCCCGTGTCGCGCTCGGAGAGGCGGGGATCGCGGAAGTCGCTCGTCGGTTGGAGGGGCTACGGTGACGGACGAGCGGCGCCGGGCGCTCGAGGCCCTCCTCGCGTCCCTCGAGGCCGCGTGCGAGGTCGTGGACGAGCCGTGGGGCACGATCGTGACAAGTCCCGAGTTCCATCGGATCCACATGGCGAACCTCTTGTGGCTCCGCCGACTTCCGACCGGGGGTCTGCGGGAAGCGCTCGCGCGCGTCGAGGAGGTCCTCGGGCCGTACCGGGTTCCCGATCGACAGATGTTCGTCGAGGACACCGCACTCGCCGATGCGCTTCGACCGGAGTTGGAAGCCGTGGGTTACGCGCGGAAGTCCGAGCATCTGATGTTCGCTCGGAATCTGCCGACATTGGCGGCGAACCCCGACGTCGCGTTGCGCCCCGCGCGCGACTCCGCCACCTGGGACGATCACGACGCGGTCGCCGGCCTCCTCCACGAGGAGGATGGGTACGACCATGAGGTCTCCTTCCAACTGCTCACCCTTCACCGCCGACGCCAGAGGGTGCTCGGGAGCGAGGTGTTCGTCGCCTATCTGGACGGGGTGGCCGTCGGCAACGTCGGGCTCGATGGCATTGGCGGGGTCGGCGAACTGTACGAGGTTGAGACGGCGCCCGCGTTCCGGAAGCGAGGAATCGCAGCGACGATGGTCCTCGCGATCTTGGATCGGGCCCGCGCGCGAGGCCTTTGGCCGCTGTTCCTGCGCACGACCGTGGGGCATTCGACCTTCGAGATGTACGAGAAGCTCGGATTCGTGCGCGAGGGGACGCTCGAGGGATTCCTGCGACCCGCCAGTGCGGGGTCAGTCGCCGTGTGACGGCCCGAGAATCTTATCGGCGATGATCAACTTCTGGATCTCGTTCGTGCCTTCGTACAGCCCGAGGACCCGCGCGTCGCGGAAGTATCGCTCGACGTCGAACTCGCCACTGAACCCATAGCCCCCGTGGATTTGGATTGCGCGGTCCGTCACCCGCATCGCCATCTGCGCGCCGAACAGTTTCGCCATGCTCACCTCCATGGTGTTGTCGACGCCGAGATCCCGGAGGTTCGCCGCCCGCAACGTCAGCAGGGCGATCATCTCGCGGAGGAGTTGGAAGGACCCGATCGGACGGCCGAACGCCTTGCGCTCCTTCGCGTATTTCGTCGCGGCCTCCAGTGCCGCGCGCGCGACGCCGACGGCACCGGCGGCGATGCCGAGGCGACCGCTGTTCAACGTCCGCATCGCCTGCTCCCATCCGTTCCCCCGCTTCCCGATGAGGTTCCCCTCCGGGACGCGGCAATCCTCGAAGGCGAGGTCCGCGGTGGGGCTCGCGCGCAGGCCGAGCTTCGTCGTCGTCTCCACATTTGTGACGGAGAAGCCCTTTGTCCGTTTTGGGACCAGGAAGCACGACAGGCCCTCGTGGCGCTTCGACCCAGGCTCGCGGGCATACACGAAGAGGTCGTCGGCGATCGATCCGTTGGAGATGAACCGCTTCGCGCCGTTGAGGACCCACTCGCCGTTCTCGAGTTTGGCGGTCGTCTGCAACCCGGCCGCGTCGCTCCCCGACTGCGGTTCGGTCAAGGCCCATGCCCCGAGCTTCTCGCCCTTCGCGAGCGGGACCAGCATGAGCGTGGTCTCGCTCAACGAGGTCTGCACGCTGACCGTCGTGCGGACGGAGGACGAGCCTCGAGAGATCTCCTCGACAAGGAGGGCGAAGGAGACGTAGTCCATCCCCGCCCCGCCATACTTCTCCGGTACGGGCGCGCCGAGGAAGCCGAGCGCCGCCATCTTCGCGTAGAAGCTCCGCGGGATTTCGCCCTTCGCCTCCCAGTCCCGGACGTGGGGGACGATCTCCCGATCCACGAAATCCCGGGCTGTCTCCCGGACGAGCTTCTGCGCCTCGCTCAGTTGGAAGTCCATCGGCCACCGCCAAAATGCGGGGTCCGCTTAAGGATTCTCCGTCCATACCGAAGGTTCTTCCCGCAACTCTCGTTCGCGCCCCGATGGCGGTGCTCTCCGATCGGGACATCGTTGCGGCCCGCGAGGCTGGTCGCCTGCGCATCGATCCGTTTGATCCGAAGAACGTCACGCCGAACGGGTACGATCTGACGATTGCGGAGGTGGCGGTGCTGACGACGCCGCCAAAGACCGTGACGACGGGCAGCGCCTCAGTCCCGGCCCACGCGCGGTTCGCCGTCTCGACCGCCGAGGTCGTCGAACTCGGGCCCGACATCGCCGCCCAACTGTGGCTTCGCACCACGTGGGCCCGGCAAGGGGTCATCGCGGTCTTCGGAAAGGTCGACGCGGGATTTCGCGGGACGTTGACACTGCCCGCGATGAACGCGAACGACTCACCACTTCAGCTCCCGGTCGGCGAGCGGTACGCGCAAATCGTGTTCGAGACCCTGTTGAACCCCGCCGAGAAGGTCTACGCCCAGCGGTCGGGGCAGTACCAGGACCAACGAGGGGTGCGCCTCCGCTGACCTCGTGGGCGGTCGACGATGCGCCGTGATCACGTGACCCGGACGTCGAACGCGAACAACTTCTTGCTCGGGGACCATCCGTGGACCTCCCGAACCGCGGCGATCTCCGCCCCTCGGTCCATAGAGCGGGCGGTTTCAATGATCCACCTCTGGCGGTCCTCCCGCTCTAATTCCTCGAGGATTTCGTAGTAGTGGACGGTCCCGCCCGGGAGGATTCGTGACACGGCGACCGAGAACGCCGGCCCCGGGTCCTGCGGGTAGTCGATGATGACACGGTCGGGCGGCTCGACGCCTGCGAGCAGGGCGAGCGCGTCTCCTTGGCGGGGGACGACACGTTCCGCACGGTTCCGCCGGACGTTTTCTTCCAAGTGACGGACGGCGTCCGGGTTCGCGTCGAATGCGTATACGACGCGCGGTTGGCGGCGTCTCGCGATCAGGATCGCGTACGGCCCGACCCCCGAAAACAGGTCTACGACGGCCTCTCCCGGCCCGACTTGCTCCGCGACGGTCCTCCTCTCGGTCCCGAGGCGAGGCGAGAAGTACGCGCGAGCAACGTCAACGGAGTAGGAGAGGCCGAACTCCCGGTGGACGGTCTCCGTTCGATTCGGCCCCGCCAAAGTTCGCAAGGCCCGCACGCGGAGCGCGCCCCGGACCCCGCCATCCGCGGTCACGACTTCGATCGCGGGATTCGCGCGCAAGATCGCGTCCGCGATCTCCCGCTCCACCGCTTTGAGCTCGTCGGGGATTTTCACAAGGGCGATGTCGCCGATGACATCGAAGCTCGTGGGCAAGAGAGGCTTGAGCTCGGGAGGAACGCGCGCGACGTCCTTGTACGAACGAATCGGGGTAAAGGATTCCTCGAACTCCCGCTCGAGGATCGGGTATGGGCCATATGTTTCCCGCACGACCGGCAAGAAGATGGTGTCGCCTTCCCGCGTCACCGCGACCCCGGTGCGGAGCAGTCCGCTCGCGAGCAACGAGAGGCGCACCTCTTCCGCCTTCGACTTTGGCACCGCGACGGCAAGGGAACGCATCGGCGCGCGAGCGAGCGAGCGCCTCTTTACCTTTCTCAATCCGCGTCGCGGGCGCTCCCATGGGGGCCCTCCGGAAGCCTTATTCTCGGAACGCACATCCTGCGCCCCATGGCGTACCCGCCCCCACCCCCGCGCCCGAGGCGTCCGATCGGCGTCGCGATTCTCGCGATCCTGATCATTCTGGCCGGAGTCATCCTCATCCTGTTGTCGCTCCTCGCCGTCTTGGCGGGGCTCTTGGTCATGGCGGCGACGGGCAGCGCCCTGATCTTGATCCTCGCCGGCGTCGCGTTCAT
>VBMQ01000022.1:0-491 GCA_005878375.1 Methanobacteriota archaeon
CTCGGACCTAGGGATGGGCAAGCCTCAACTGCCGGTCAATTCGAGGGCATATTCCCCACGTCCGCAGGCGAGGCAACCGAGCCCCGGTCCTTCACATTCGACGATTCCATCACAATACTACGCAAGGATTTTCTTGGCCTCCGACGATCAATTCAGAAGCGCTTATCCGGATTGGAAAGGCGAGCAGCAGGCGCGCCTTAACTATGTTGATTCTATTTTCAATGGGCAATTCCAGCTCCACTTTCGGATTTCAGGCCAGATTGCGATCCAAACCGCAAGCATTCCGGGACCCTCTCTCTGCACAGGAATTCCTTCTGACCCGAACGAATTGACAACCCAATTCATGAACCTCGTCGAGTCAAGCCCAGTCTATGGGCCAAGCGTGATTCCGAAAGACCTCTCCGTCCTTTCTTCGGGACGAGACTTTTATGATCGAAGCGGAGCTCGGGTTCTGGGCTGTGCATTTCAGGGGACGCTTTTTCCAGTCACCG
>VBMQ01000022.1:566-17585 GCA_005878375.1 Methanobacteriota archaeon
ACACAACTTCGGCGGATTCCACGGCACAGAGACTGATCGACCCCCAAACACCGGGGCTCACTTTCGTTATGTGGGTTCCGGCTGTGTTTTCTATTATTCAATCATGTTTCCTTCATTCGAGGAATTCTGCATGGACGAGATGTTTTCGGATGGATCGATACAAGCCGAGCACAACAACCGCGCTTACATGGCATCACTGATTGTCGCCAGACTCCGAACAATCGGACAAAACGTGATCGCTGGTGCGATTGGCTTACTCTGGAGCGCTTCAGGAACACTATGGAGTCACGGCCCTGAGGAAACTGGAGACGGACTCCTTGGCACCTATTGGTGGGCTGATACGACAGTAAGTTGGCTTCAAGTCGTCCTACCTTTCCAACAGTACCTACAGAGATTCCAATTGCACGGATACATCGGATACTACCTAAACTCCTTCAGCGTCAAGCTTAGCCCCGACGGGACGACTTGGACGACCATTTACGAGGGCGGAAGTACAAGTACAGTGGAATATGATGTGAGATTTCGGGCCATGTGGGCGCGATACATCCGCATCGAAATCTATGACATCTACCAGTGCTGCGGGGCGCTCAATAACTACGCAGTAATCCGAGAGATCGAGGGGTACGAAACGGCGAACATCGCAAGTTGGCGTCCCGGCAGCTCCTCGGGGGACCGGTGGGGACACCTTCCATACGAGGCAGTCGACAATCAACTGGGCACCTACTGGTGGGGAACCACATCCAGTGGAAGTTGGATTCGATACGATTTCCCGGCAACATGCATGGCCTACTATCGCCTGAGGTTGTATGAGGGTTACGGAGTGCTCCAAATGGAAATCCATGTCTTCTTGGGCTCGACAGACTATTCCTACAGCTGGGCTTCGAACGTCCCCCAAGTCGATCTGTTCGGGGTATCTCCCATCACCAGTTGCAGCATTACAGCCTTCAAGATCATCTTCCTTGACAATGCCCAAGGGGCGTATGACGACTACCCCGTCGTCATAGAGCTTGAAGCGTACTACGGGGAGTAAGACTCAGTTCCCGAACTGAACGCCAGGATCTCGCGCTGAGTCCCCAGCGTTAGGGGGATTTTCTGACGGAAGCAGTTTGATGCCCGCACCGGTCAACACGACCAGCTTTCGATGATTCTCCGCGCGAATGTCGACTAAGCCCATCCTGGCGAGAAATCTGACATTGTAGTTGATACGTTGCTTGCTGACGTGGAGCTCGTCCACGAGCTCGCGTTGTTCTGCCCCAGCTCTCCGGCCAAGGAGTTGTAGCAAGGATTGCTGGAAGCCTGAGAGGAGAATAGGCACATCCGTCCGCGAGTCGGACGTGTAATATCGCGTGCTACCCCCTAGGGGCGAAGCCCGAATGAACCCTGTCTTGGTGAGAACCCATAAGTGATAGGTAAGGGTACCGTTCGCAACATCGAACCGCGCTCGAATTGAGGAGAAGCTCGAACCCTGGTTGTGGGAGAGAAACTCGACGATCCTGCCGCGCAAGAAGTGATCCAATACCGATTCTTTCTTTATTCGCAGATACAGGGGTACTAACGCGTACAGCACAGCCAGCGCCCAACCCGCGTCAATCTGCGTCCACCAGATGATGCCGACTAAGACCAGGAAGCCGCCTGCAACGGCGAGTGCACCCAAGGAGAGGCCAACCGGAAGGGGGATACCTCTTGATCCATTCGATGGACCCAACACCAGACGACTGACGAGATACTGGAACTGTAGCGTCTCTGAATCCAGGAAGAGATCGTAGGCCGCCGTGGTGTCGTCGGACCGGGTGTAACCAACGCGCACCAATATGGACACCGTGAGATTCCGGAAGTTCGGGGCGATGCCGACAAGACTCGTCGTGAGGGTCCCAGTCTCCCCGAACGTTTCATTAACGATTCGCGAGGCTGAATCGACGATCCGCGCCGGCGGCCAAGATGGACTCGTTAGGTTTGTGAGCCATCGGAACGAACGAATCTCAACAAGAGCGTGAAGCGCAACGTCCTCGACCAAGCGAAGCTGATTTGCGAAATTGACTTCCGAGACGCCTCTCGTTTCCTTGAAAAATCCGAAACGCAGGGTGTCGAGCGATCCGTTTGTCCCTACCTGAGGATAAGGAGACGAATATTCCGAGTACGTAGCATTAGCTAGAGGGAGTCCCAAGGACGCGGCGACAGATTGAGCTTCCTCGAGCAAGGTATTCTTCGACATGGGGCGGGGAGCGGTGAACGCCGCCTCGAACGATATGAACTCCAAGGATGGAGTCGCGTAGTGCGTACGTATCACGCTTCCAGAAGCAGAACTAAAGGCATGGGTATTGACGAAAAATTCGAAGCTGCGATTGTACCCATCAATGAACCCTACGCTTGATGAGTCGAGGAAACCCGGTGCACCGGGGTCCGTTCCCAGGGCTCCCGCGAGCCACTGGCCGAGATTGGTGGCATTGTCCTCATGGGAGAGATTGGCGGGAGGGAACGAGACGTCGCCGAGCCCTGTAGTGTGAAAAACGGTCTGAGCGTCGCCCGCTCGAGCGGGCGGGCTGGCCAAGACAGAGAGGGCCATCAACGCGAGCAACAGAAATGGTGAAACGCGCGGCACGACCCTCATCGGGATTGTCGCAAGGAACTGCCGGCGATATAAGTCGTTTGGAACAACCCTTTGACCACTAAGCCGCAGACGGAGCCGAACCGGGCCAGTCAGCGGCTTCGAGAACGCCACCCGCGAGAGTGAAGCGGTGGTGAAGCCCCAGGTCCCAGGTCGCCGCCCGCTTGCGGACTGGACGTTCATGGAGAAACGTTGAAGTATCTGTGCGCACATGCACAGACACAGATGACGAAGACGATCAGCCTCTCGGACGAGGCATATAGCGTGCTGCGCCGCCACAAGCTGGCGACGGAGAGCTTCTCCGACGTCGTGCTCCGGCTCGCCCGGCACGGCGGCAAGCTCTCGGAAGTCATCGGCCTCCATCCCGAACTCCGGGGAAAGACGGAGCTCGCGCGGGTCGTCCGGGAGAACCGACGTCGCCTCGACGCCAGGGCGGGCCCCTCGTGAAATGCGTGGACACGACGTTCCTCATCGACATCGTGGAGCATCCGGATGAGACGAAAGCGGTCGTCGAGCGCCTCGAGCGGGAGCACGAGAGCCTTGCGACCACGACGTTCAACGCGTACGAGGCGCTCCTGGGTGTCCACTCCGTTCGGGACGGGGCCCAGCGGACGAAACTCCTGGATCTCTATTCCCGCGTCCTCTCCCGCCTCGTCGTCCTGCCCCTGTCCCTCGAGGACGCCGCCAAGGCCGCCGAGCTCGGAGGGGAGCTCCGACGGCGGGGGCAAGACATAGGCGCTGACTCTTTGACAGCGGCGACAGCACTTCGGGGCGGATGCGATGGAATCGTGACGCGGAACGTCACGCACTTTCGAAGGCTCGAGGCCGTGACGGGGCTGTCCGTCATCGCCTACTGAATTGGCGGCCCGTTCCTACCGCACCGCACCGTCCTCCGCGAGGACATCATCAAGCTTCAGCACAGGATGAAGGGCACGCAGGAGAAGCGGCGGGGCTCGACGTACGACTTCTACCTGATCGCGCACGAGCACCTGTACGTCTTCCGGAAGTCCGCGGAGGGCGAGGACCTCAAGGACGTCAAGTACAGCGTGAAGCGGTGGTAGCCCTCGCGAGAGCCAGGGCGAGAACCTTATATTGGCGGGGGACTCTTGAGTCCATCATGGCACGCGCCTTCCACGTCATCGTGGAGCGGGACGAGGACGGATGGTATGTCGGGACGGTCTCCGAGCTTCCCGGCTGCCATACCCAGGCGAAATCGCCCGACCAGCTTCGGGAGCGGATCCACGAGGCAATCCGGGCCTATATCGGTCCACGGAAGTCCGTCCCGAAAGGAATCGAATTCGTCGGCGTGCAAACGATTGAGGTATGACGGGTGGCACGGCTGACGCCGCTGCCCGCGCGTCGCGTGCTTCGGGCCCTCGAAGCGCTTGGATTCCGCGTCGTTCGACAAAAGGGGAGTCACGTGTTCCTTCGTCACGCCGACGGGCGGACGACGGTCGTGCCCGTGCATCCGGGAGAGGAACTCGGGCGCGGGTTGGTGCGCAAGATCATCCACGACGCCGGCGTGGACGTCGATGAATTCCTGACGCACACCTGAGTACGTGCCGGCGCCCGTCAATCTCCCCGGGTAGGCGCCCCATTCAGACGTCCACGGTCACGAGTTTTGCTCTGACGCGGACCCGCCGGGCGGCTCTGGGGGCTCTGGCGGCGTCTTCTAGGTACCACGCGAGACCCTCCTTTGCAAGCTTCAGGGCCTCCTTCTCCGTATTCCCATCCGCGTAGACGGGAATGCCGGGGACGCTTGCCGCGTTCGATTGCGTCTCCGGATCGTACTCAACAAGGATTTGATACTTCACGGAACCGAGTACGTTCTAAGGGACAAAGAAAAGATTTGGTCAGGGTTCGCCGCCTGGGAGTCACGCAGGAACGTCAGGCCCCTTCGCCCGGAACGTTGAAGGGCCCGCGGTAGAGGTGGCGGGGCTCGACGTACGACTTCTACCTGATCGCGCACGAGCACCTGTACGTCTTCCGGAAGTCCGCGGAGGGCGAGGACCTCAAGGACTTCAAGTACAGCGTGAAGCGGTGGTGAGGCGGCCACCACGGGCCGTCCTAGCGGGCTCCGGACCGGTCTTTGGCCCATTCTAGGAGAGCGGGTCGCGGTCCTGACCGCCCCTGTCGCAAATGGTTCATGCCCGAGGCCACGCCCCAAAAGCCTCCGAACGACCGGAAGAGACCACCTCGCAGTTGCGAGAAAGCCGCCACCCGATCGCGCGGAGGCCGTACCGGGCGCCGGAGGGCAAGAACAGGCGCGAGAGAACTCCTTGCGAACGGGAGGAGGCGACAAACGGTCGCGAGGGCGTGTCCGACGGCTGCGAGAGGCCGTCTGCCGGTTGCGAGGGACCTTCTCGCGGTTGCGAGGAAGCTTCCGGACACGCCTTCGACCCCATGATGCCCTACGACCGTTCCTCGCAATCGCGCGGGAACCACCGGCCCATCGCGAGACGATCTCTTCCGACCGCGAGAAAGGGGAAGGCAGTCGCGCGGCGAGCCCTCGCACCCGCGCGAAGAGGGGGTCGTTCCGGCGACCTCTAGCATCGAGGGGTTTCTGTTACATGTACGCCCAACCACCTAGTACCACGGGCGCGCACCGGGGGTCCGCGGCGTCCCTCGTCGGGGCGTCGGAAAACGAGAACGAACAGGTGGAAACGATGAGCGTGAACCAAACGGAAGTACGTGGAATGGTCGAGAAGGAGATCGAACTGTTGCGCCAGCGGCGGGCCGCACTGGAGAAGGCGGGGCTGAAGGTCGACCAGCTCGAGGAGAGCCTGACGCAGGGGCTCGCGGACACGACCGCGGAGGACGCGCGGCAGGAGTTCCTGAAGGCGGAGCTGAAGAAGTCGACGGCGCGGACGACGGCAGCGTACGAGGCGCTGTACGAGCAAGGGTCCGGGCTGCTCGACGCGATGATGGGCGTCATCGGCAAGAACAGCGACGAGGCGAAGATCCTCCAGCGGACGCGGAGCGCGATCCGGCGGCCCGGGAGTCCGCCGGAGGAAGTCGCGATACCGGTCGAGCCGCGGCCGGTGGCCTAAGTGTCCCGGGGACCATCGGATAATGCGGGGTAAAGCCTTATTAGACCGCACTAGTCTACATAAGTCCGATGGTCCAGTCCCTCATCGAACTCTCGGAAGATACGAACCGCGTGCTGAATGTCATCAAGGCAAAGCACGGTCTCCGGACCAAGTCTGAGGCCATCGAGCTCGTCACGCAGGCGTACGCGGAGGAACTGATGGAACCGGAACTTCGTCCCGCCTACGCGAAGAAGCTCGAGAAGATCGACGGCGAGCGATCCGTCCCTGTCCGGAACTTCGGCAAGCGGTATGGCCTTCGGTAGCCGATGTACGTTCTCGAGATCAAGGAGGGCGTGGACCGAACCTTCCGCAAGATGGCGAAGAAGGATCGCAGCCGCCTGAAGGCGGTGGAGGCGAAGGTGAAGGAGGTCCTTGAGGACCCCCACCGATTCAAGCCGCTACGCTCCCCGATGCAAGATCGGCGGCGCGTTCACGTCGGCCCCTTCGTGCTTGTGTACGAGATCGACGAATCGCGGAACACCGTCATACTCCTCGACTTCGAACATCGCGACAAGGTGTACCGCCGTTAGTCGGTCGCTACCTCAACGGCCTCTGAAAGTGGGGCAGGCCAAGGGACGGACCGAAGACCCGCATTGATTTTCGCGATTTGATTTTATCACGAATTGATTGGGGCATGGGTGTGCTGCAATGTATCACACCACACACCGTGCCCTTGAATCTCGGCTTCCGGCATCGCCCGCGCGCTGGGGTGCTTGCCCAATGGGAGACAATATACTTCGGAAAACGTCAGTGGTTGTGGTGTGGATTGGCTTGTTGATCGTCTCGGCCCTGGTGGCCCCGGCTCCTCGTGCGGCGGCTCCGACGAACTCGACGTTCGTCGGGACCACGTTCACGAACGAGCACTTCATCATGAACATCGCGGCGACGGGCGCCACGATGGTCCGGGTGCAGGACGGGTACCCGCTCGTCGGGAACCTGTACTGGGACATCGAGCGGCTCGCGAACGGCACGTGGTCCGCCCTCCCGTGGACCTCGGGTCCGACGCTGTCCCAAGAAAACGCGGGGGACCTGAACGAGTGGCACCGCGTCGCGGTCCGCGGCGCGATGGACGAGCGGCTCGACGTGAACATCTACTTCGATGGGAAGGCGGTCGACGTCCCGAGCGCGGGACCGAAAATCAGCGTGGACATCCAGGCGATCAACGGGACCGGCACGTACCGGATGGCGTGGCAGTTCCGGAACATCGTCGCGAACTACTTCCAGTTCGAGCTGCGGGTCGGGGAACAGAGGACCCTGATCGCGGGCCCGTACTCCGCGGGGACCGTGCTCACGCACTACCCCGGCGGGGACAACTCCCTCGTCGCCCTCGACGAGTCCCGCCAGATCGTCTACTTCGGCGCGAACTGGGACTCGACGCTGCCCGCGTACCAGGAGGCGGACCTCCTGTCCGTCTCCGGCCAGCCGGGGCTGCGGTTCCACTTCGGGGAGTTCACCCTGAACCAGGGGGAGCAGTACAGCCTCGACCCGATGGTCGACGGCGGCGGCGGTGGCGGAGGCGGATACCCGCGGGTGACGATCTCGAACGTCGTCGTGGACAGAAACTCGCTGAGCGGAACGACGGCAACGATCACCTGGGCCACGAATCCCGCGAACGCGTGCGATCGCTTTGACTGGGGAACCTCGACGAACTACGGGAATACGATCTTCCTCGTGTGCGGGACTCACACGGTGACGCTCAACAACCTCGCGCGCCACCGGACGTACTTCTTCAAGATCACGAGCTCGAAGAGCGGCTACTATGACGGCGTGTATGCCAACTCCTTCTACCCGACGGACGCGAGCCTCTCGAAGGCGTACCAATCGTACCAGATGACCTCCGGCTGGAACAACTGCGGCGCCGTCGTGAACTACCACTTCCTGGCCGAGACGCCCGGCGACATCTCGTACAATGCGTCGAAGACGCAGAATCCGAACAACTACGAGGTGTTCGACATCCACCTCTACTACGAAGGTACGGGTCACGCGGGTTGCTGGCCCTGGACGATCGGGACGAAGCGCACGCGTTGGGACGTCTACGTCACGGACTCGGACAGCGTCATGAACTGGATCGCGGCGAAGGACTACGTGATCTACAGCGGTTACTCCGGCGGGTCCGGCACCGTGTCCTGGGGCATCAACGTCGGTGCGGATCTGAAGGGCGCCCAGTTTGGCGCGTCTGCGACGTACACCCCGGCCTCCGGGCCCAGCTTCTCCCGGAGCGTCCAAAACGCGGACGGCGGGTGGTACAAGTACTTCGGCTACTTCCAGGTGGAGTGGCCTCAGCAGGCGTACGTGTCGCTCGACGCGATGTGGCCGATCTTCGTGTTCGACCAGAACGCCCAGTACCGGATCTTCGACAAGGTGACGTTCATCTTCGAGATGACCACCTGGATCGACACGTTCAACGGCGCGTGGTGGTACGGGAACTGCGGCGGCCCGGGCTGCCCGGAGAGCACGTGGTTCACCCTCGGTGACGGCGACTGGAACGGGAACAACATCCTGGACCAGTTCACGAACGTGCAATCGGGCTACATGACGGCCCCGGAGGGATAGATCGCGCGACATCGCGGGAATCTACCATGAAGACGCTCGCGCTGGTGCTGATGATCGCGGGGCTCGCCCTCCTGGCGGGCTCCCGCGCCGACTTCGGCCGTGCGTTGCACGAGGGCCCCCTCACCCTCGACAACGCGGCCAGCGCGTTCGGCGTCTCCACCATGCTCGATGCAGGGACGTCACTGCGGGTCGTTGTGGAGGCGCAAAGCCCCGTGACCCTTCGCATCTCCGCCCTCCCTCCCGACCGCCCGGACGCTGGGGTCGACGTCGTCTTCGACCGGGCGGTCTCTTTCTTTTCCCTCGAGCTCGTGGTCCCGAAGCAGGCCCTCTGGGACATCTCAATCCACAACCGTGTGGATGCCCCGAACGCGGTCGACTTCTCCGTGCGAATCGACGGTGAGGCGATGCAGACGTCGTTGGCGGCGGGGGGAATCCTCGCCGGGCTCGCGGGCGGGGGACTCGCATGGGTCGCGTGGCCTCGGGAGGAAAGTCTCGGTCAATCGAACCGTTCGAAAGCCCCTTAACCGATCGAACCGCCGACGAATCGATGGCCCTAGACCAGGGTCACAAGTTCTCGGGCGGTGGCGGGTCCGGCTCGACGACTTCTTCCGTTGGCGCGGGTTCGGCGGGAACCTCACCGGGCAGGACGTCCGATTCGTCCATGGCCTCCACTTCTATCTGAGGCGGGCCCTTCGTCCGGTCCAACTTCCGCCACGCGGGAAATCCGTTCCCAAGGTCCCGGTACGCGACGATCCCGAGGAGCGGGAGGACGATGACCTCGACGGCGAGCGCGGTGACGAACAGAGCGGGGTCCCGCGCGACCCGGAAGGACGATCCGAGGACCGCGGTCCCGATGAGCGCCACGCCCGCGAAGACCGGCCATGAGGCGGCAATCATCCACCGCCCGCGGGTGTCGAGCCCCGCGCGAACCCGGAAGACCACGTACAGCAGGGAAGCGACGAACAACAGGACCGCGGCGGTGCTCCACCCGCCCGTCGCCGCCATCGCCTCGAGCCCGTACATCTCCCGCGTGAGCGTCTGCGCGTACGCGGTCGCGACCGTCCAGCCGACGATGCACGCGAGGGCGGCCCCGCCAACCACGAACGCGTCGAGGCGCGTCTTGCGGTCCGATCGATCCAGCCCGAGGAGCACGAGGAAGAGCGCGGCCGAGAGGAGGACCCCGCCAATCACGATGAGGATCTCCCCAATCGTGTAAATCCCCATCGAGTCCGAGAGCACTGCGACCGCCACCGACCCCGGGTCGCCCCGGTCGAGCCCCGCGCTCGGGTTCACCAACCGGTTCACGAGGTACAGGAGCGGCGCGAACAGGAACGCGAAGTTCGACGCGATCAGGAACGCGGCGGCCGTGCGGCCGAGGGAGCTCGCGAGCGGGAGGAACGAGAACCGCCGCGGGTGCGCGTCAACGCCCGGCGTGAACGGACTCCACGACTCCGCGCTCGTTCCGAGGGACATCCCCCTCCGCCTCGCAAGCGAGACGCGACCCCGCTCGGCGCATGCCGGGCGACGCCACAGTCCGCGCAACCCCGGATACGAATCGCCTTCCGGCTATAAAGAAGACGTGGGCGGCTGGCCTCTCGGCTAGCTCCGTGCCTTCTCCAGGGGGCGATCGATGTACGCGTCCGCATCGTAAAGCACGCCTCGGACGCCTCGGTGGGACGCGCTTTTCCGAATGAGCCAAGGGCCCTCGACCTTTCGGGCGACGTACATGATGCGCTTTCCCTGGATGCCGTCATGCTTTTCTCTGAGGACTGTCATCTATTCCTCCCTCACCCGCGCTAGGCCGCGCTGAAGCAACGTCTCCGCCGCGGCGAACGCCACTCGGAGCTCGATTCCAAGTTCGTCCGCCATGTCGCCCACGTAGTGGACGCCGGGATGCTTGGTCAGGTACCGATCGAGGAGCTTAAGGGCCTCTTTCTCGGATACATCACGGACCTCGACGACCCGCATTCGCTCGACCGCATCGAGTTTCTCGAGGACGGCCTGACGGATGAAGGCGCTCCGAGAGGCAAGACCGACCAGGCCCCTCGCTCGGTCCATGCGTTCGACCTCCCGATCCGAGAACCGCGTCGGAATCGCGGCCGTATCCGGCGCCCGATGCCTGCGCACAGGGACGACCATGGTCTTGTATAATCCGTATACACGTATATGAATCGTACGCGTACATCCACTGAATGGTCGAGGGTTCAATCGTCTGGCGGTGGGGGAAGAGGCCTCGCGAGGGGAGCTGAACCAATCGCTCTGGCGGGAGCGCGAACGGTGGGGGACATCGTGTTGGCGGTGATCCTCGAGACCGCCATTGGCGAGACGCGCCGGACCGGCCACGGTTTGGCGGCAATCGGTCGTGGGCGCGCGGCCGCTTTGGCGGGGACCTTCGGCACGACCTGCAAGGCCACGCGGGCCCACGCGGGGAACCGGTCCCGGAGGTCCGAGAACGCCATCACGCCGAGCATCGGGATCATCGTGAGCTTGAGGACGAGGCCAAGGGAGAACGCGTTCACGTTCGGGTCGCTCCCCGCGAAGAACCCCGCGATCGCCGCGGCACCGAAGACGTTGACCGCCGCGTAGATCGGCCACCGGAGCGACGGGAGCCCGAGGCGTCCGTGCCGTTCCTCCGTCCGGACGCACAGGAAGAGGTACGCGAGGGAGGCCACGAGCATGAGCACGGACGCGATGCCCCAGCCCCCCGTGGCCGCGGCGGCGTCGACGGAGACGACCGCGCCCGTCGCACGTCCTTGGGCGTACAGCATGACGGGGACCCACGCGGCGAGGCACGCGAAGGTGACGAGCCCGAGGACGAGCGCACCGGCGCCGACCTTCCGGTCCGCGCGGACGAAGCTGAACAGGACGAGGAAGACCGCGGCCTCCAGAATCACGATCCCGAGGATCAGGAGGAAGTCCCCGATCGACAGGAGGTAGCCGGGGTCCGCGAGGAGGAGGACGAGGGAGCCGCCAGGCCCGGCGGGGTCCGCTCGCGACGCCAGGTCGAGGAGGAACACGAGCGGCGAGAACAGCTGGAGGAACGAGCCGCCGATGAGGAAGTACGTCGCGACGCGACCGACAGGCGCCGCCAATTGGAGCCACGGGCTCGTCGCCGGATCCGGGGGGCTCTCGACCGTCGCCGCCAACGCAGCGATTCTTCGGGAGCCGGGGAAAGGTATGGCTTTCGCTCCCATTCTCGCCCGTGATAGCCGGGCCTGAGGCTGCGCGAGGTCCGCGCTCGAGTGCACCCAGGGCGAGATTCTCGCGCCCACTCTTGAAACGTTTGTCAAACCGAAGCCCGGCGTACGTGCAATCGGAACTCTAAAGAGAGCATCGAGGCATCGTTACCGCCGCCATGCCGGAAGCACTCGAAGGACCTCTCTCACAAGAGGAACGGCTCCGGAAGTCCGCGACCTTGGTTAAGCAGGGGGCGGACGAGGTTCGAGCCGCGGAGGCGGCGGAAGAGGAACTCGCGCTGCGCCGTCGCGCGGCGGTCGGGTTTGAGACCGCGTTCCATGGGCTCATCGAACTCGCGGACGTGCTGATCGAGCGGGAGGGGAGGCGACCTCCGGAGAGCCACGACCAGCGCGTGGAGGCTCTGGAGGATATCGGGAGACCCGACCTCGCGAACGTGTATACCGACGCGTTCCAAGCGCTCCACATCGGAGGCTACTACGGGCAGAGGATGGGGCGGCTCCAGCTGGACCGGCTGCGGCGGGTCATCGAGACGGTCGAGCGCGAGCTCCGCAAGCTCGCCTGACATGGCATAGGTTTTTCCCGCGAAGGCCGGATGGCCCCCGCCAGCATCAGGGGGAGTTGCATGCCGAAGTACATCATCTTGGGACAGTGGACGGACCAGGGCATCCGGACGGTGAAGGACACGGCGAAGCGCGCGGACGCCGTGAAGGCGCTCGCCGCGAAGATGGGCGCGAAGCTCGACGTCTGGTGGACGATGGGCGCCTACGATTTCGTCGCGATGGCGGAGGCGCCGAACGACGAGACGTACATGCAGCTCGCGCTCCAGATCGGGACGCAGGGCAACGTGCGCACGACGTCGCTGAAGGCGTGGAGCCAAGACGAGGCCGTCAAGGTGATTTCGAAGCTCCAGTAGTCACGCCTCGCGGGTCGGGTCCCACGTCACGTGGTACTGCTCGTCGAGCCCCTCGAGCGTCTTCATCTCCGTGGCGGTGAGCGCGAAGTCGAACACGTCCGCGTTCTCCCCAATCCGCGCCGGATCGCCGGATTTCGGGATCTCGACGAACTCGCGCTGGAGCCCCCAGCGAATCAGGACTTGCGCGCTCGTCTTCCCGTGCTTGGCGGCGATCTCCGCCACGGTCTTATCCTTCATCTTCCGCCCACGCGCGAGCGGGCTGTACGCTTCGACGACGATCTTCATCTGGCGGCATCGCTCGATCACGTCCCGCGGCTGGAGCCACGGGTGGAGCTCGAACTGGTTCACCGCGGGCGTGACGGCGCTCCCCGCCAACTCTTCGAGATGCGCAACCATGTAGTTGCTGACCCCGACCGCGCGCGCCTTCCCCTCCTTCAGCACGCGCGCCATTGCCCGCCATGTCTCCTTGCGCTTCGTGCGAACGGGCCAATGAATCAGGTAGAGGTCCACCGACGTGAACCCGAGCCGCTTCAAGCTCGCATCGCAGGCGCGGAGGGCGGCGTCGTACCCCTGCTCGTCGTTCCACACCTTCGTCGTCACGAAGATGTCGTCCCGCGGGATGCCGCTTGCGCGAATCGCCTCGCCGACCTCGGACTCGTTCCCGTACATGCTGGCGGTGTCGATGTGGCGGTAGCCGACCTTGAGGGCGTGGCGCACGGCCTCGTACGCTCTCCGGCCCTGGAGTTGCCAGGTTCCGATACCGAGGATTGGGATGGAGCTGCCGTGGTTCATCGGAACGCGGGAGTCGATCCTCAGGTCCACCAGGCTCCGCCAGCGCGCCGCTCGGCTTTCAACGTTTGGCGGTGAAACATACCGTTAAGGCCCACGGCTCCCTCCGCGGAGACCCAGGCGACCCCCCATGTCCGAGTACGAAGCCCTCGCGAAGAACGTGTTGACGAAGACGCTGCGCGTGAAGGCCGGCGAGAACGTGATCGTGGAGACGTGGAACCACGGCATCCCGATCGCGCGCGAGTTCGTGTACCAGGTCCGCGCCCTCGGCGCCCGCCCCCTCCTCACGTTCGAGGACGAGGAGGCGTTTTGGCGGTCCGCGTCCGAGATCCCGAAGACGAAGCTCGGCAAGGTCGGCGCTCACGAGTGGGCGGCGATGAAGGAAGCGGACGCGTACGTGTTCATCACCGGGCCGGCGGACATCAACAAGATGCGGGAGAACCGCGAGGGCTACAACGCGATGATCGGGTACAACAGCGAGTGGTACGACCGCGCGGAGAAGTACCGCATCCGCGGGGCGCGCGTCGGCCTCGGGTACGTGAGCGAGCAGCGGGCGCGCGCGTACGGGTTCGACCTCGACGCGTGGCGACACATGATGCTCCAGGCGTCCGCGGTCGATCCCTCCATCCTCCGGAAGAACGGGCAGAAGATCCAGCGGCTCCTCTCGAAGAAAGGGCACGTCACGGTCACGCACCCGAACGGAACGCACTTCGAATTCGGCCTCACGGGTCGCAAGGCGGTCCTCGACGACGGCGTAATCTCCAAGGAGAAACTCGACGACGGCGAGAACATGGCCTCCGTCCCCGCGGGCGAATTGGCGGTGCTGCCGGACCCACGCTCCGGCGAGGGCACGATCCACTTCGACCGACCCCTCTACGCCTACGGCCGCGCGATGCGAGGCTTGACGGTCGCATTCGACCGCGGTCGCGTCGCGAAGTGGTCCGCGGAGGAGAACGAGGACATGTACCGGTCGTCGTGGGACCGCGCGAAGCCCGGGAAGGCGCTCCTCGGCGGGTTCGAGTTCGGCCTGAACCCCGCCGCGCAGACCGGCTTCCTCCAGGACTATCTGCCCGCGGGGAACGTGTACCTCGCGATCGGGGACGACGAAGAGTTTGGCGGGAAGAACACGCCGGGCTTCTCGATGGCGGGGACGCTCACGGGCGCGACGGTCACGATTGGCGGGAAGACGGTCCTCGACGGCGGACGTTTCGTGTCTTAGCCCTGGAGCAATTCGATCCAGATCCCGTCGGGGTCCTTGACGTAGACCTCGGTGCCCTCGGACTTCTCCGGCGGCACGGCGGGCGTCGCTCCCTTTGCGAGCAACTCGCGATACGCCTTGCGGACGTCCGCGACGACGAACGCGAAGTGGTCCATCTCCTCGCCCTTCCGGTACGGCGTGTGGAACCGGCTCCGCGGCGGGTACCAGTTCAGCTCCAGTTTCATGGGGGAGCCGGGCCCGACGAGCTGCACGTACTTCCCGCCGTGGGGCATCGTCCCCTGGTTCACGACCTTCATCCCGAGCGCCTTCGTATAGAAGTCCCGGGAGCGCTTCAGGTTCCGCACGCGGATCCCCGCGTAGTAGAATCGGTACCGCATGCGGGCGCGATCGGCGGGGCGACGGATGGCGTTTCTCCCGCCGTTTGGCGGTTCCTGCCTACTCCGTCCCGCCGCGGGCCCGGAGCAGTTCCGCGATCCCCGTGTGCCCCTTCTCAAGAGCCATCGCGAGCGGCGTCTTCCCGTCCTTCGTCCGGACGTTGACGTCCCCGCCCGCGTCGAGGAGGATCTTCACGACTTCGACGTTCCCCTCCGCCGCCGCGGTCGTCATCACGGAGGCAGCATCGTCCTCGTACACGTGGTTCACGTTCGCGCCCGCGCCCACGAGGACCTTCACGACCTCCGCGTGCCCGTTCGACACCGCGCCCGTGAGCGCGGTGAACCCGAGGCCCGGCGCCGCGAAGTTCACGTCCGCGCCGTTCACGAGGAAGAACTTGACTATCCGAACCTGTCCCGTGTACGCCGCCAGGGCGAGGGGCGGGAACCCGTCCGGCGACGACGTGTCGTTGATCAGATGCGGGTCGCCCTCGAACAGCATCTTCACGCGCTCGAGGTCCCCCGCCAACGCGGCCTCGTGAATCGTCAACATCGGCTTGTGCGCGAGGATCGCCCGCACGACCTCCTTCTGCCCGTTGTACGCCGCGACCGTGACCGGCGAGAAGCCGCGCTCCGTCTTCGCGTTCACCAGGGACCGGTCCTTCGCGAGCCACTCCTTGACCCGCGGCACGTCTCCCTTCCGCACGGCGTCGAAGAACTCCTCGGCGTCGCCCATGGGGCTGGAATGGCGGCGAGGGGTCTTAAGGCCCATCGCCTCGGGCGGGTCAATCCAGGGCGATTCCTTCCGCCGCCAAGAAGCCCTCGATCGCGTCGACGGCCTTGGCGGGGCCGAAGTCCCGCGGAGGCGACCGCGGTTCCGCGAGCTTGGCGGGGATGAGGTCGCGCAGCCGGAAGGCGTCCTCGAAGGCGAACGTGAGACCCGCGGCGCGGAGGTTCCGTTCCGCCTCCACGTGGCCCTTGGCGGGGACCGCGATCACGGGCGTGCCCGCCGCGAGCGCCTCGTACATCGTCCCCTTCCCCGCCATCGTGATCACGAGGTCGGCGGCGGTGACGTAGTCCTGCAGGTTCGGCACGAACCCCCGCCAAAACACGTCCGCGTCCTTCGGGGCCGCGATCTTAGGTCCCGTCACGACGATCATTTGCGCGTCCGGGAGATGGAGTTCTCGGAACGCCTTCACGGCCTCATCGATCAGGAACTTCCCGAGCGAGGTGCCGCCCGGCGCCACGAGGATCGTCTTCTTCAGAAACACGAAATCGTCACGAAGCTTCTCGCGCGGTCCCGAAGGTGCCCGTACGATCGGACCCACGTACGTCACGTTCGGGAGATCGACGTTCCGTTCCAGCGCGAGGACCTTCACGTGTTTGGCGGTGAGCAAGGAGCGCATCCACGAACGGCCGAACGACTCAATGCGTCGCGTCAGGAAACTCCCGCCAAAGTCCTGGCCGATGGAATGGGCGATCACGACGGTCGGGATTTGGCGGCGCACCGCCAAGCGCACGGTGGCCATCTCGCCGTCCGAAATCAAGAATCGAAAGTGGTCCCAGTCCGCCTCTCCCCTCAGGAACTTCGTCGCGATTCGAACGTAGCGGGCGTACTCCCAGTACCATCGGGACATCGAGTGGATGCGACCGCCCTCGTGGAACCACTCCGGCGTTGGCGGCAAGGGCATCGCGTCGAATCCGTGCGACACCGCCAAATCGAGCGCGGGCGCCCCCGCCAGGAAGAAGAGATACACGTCCGGATGGCGGCGTTGGATCTCGCGGGCGATCGCGATCGCGCGCGCGGAGTGGCCCAGGCCGAGCGAGTTCACAGCGACGTAACCCGCGGGGCCTGCCATGGCAGGGAAACGGGCCCGGGCTATCAAAGCTCAGGGCGTACGTCGAACGCCATCCCCGGCCTCGCGCAGAACGAGAAGCAGACGAGCATGGGCTCACGGGTAGGCGCTCGCGGTCACGGACATCGAGAGCGGCAGATGGTCCGCGATCGTCGTCCAGTGGTCCCCCGCGTCGCGGGAGCCGAACAGCTGCCCGTTCTCCGTCGCGACATACACGCCGAGCGGGTCGCCGCCGTCCACGGCCGCCCCCTCCCGGAGGACCGTCAGGTGGGCGGGCTTCGGAAGACCGTTCGTCAGGCGCTGCCACGAGCGGCCGCCGTTCCGCGTCCGGTATACCGCCATCTCCCCCATCGTCGTGCGGTCGAAGTCCCCCTTCAGCGGCACGACGTACGCCTGCCCCGCGGACCCGCCGGCGGTCGCGGCGAA
>VBMQ01000022.1:17590-33896 GCA_005878375.1 Methanobacteriota archaeon
CGTCCGGCGCCCAGCGGAAGACCCCGCCGTGATGTTGCTGGTACACGACCTCGGGATTGTCCGCGTCCCGGACGAGCTTGTGCGGGCAGTACCCGATGTCGTGGGGCCGCTTGTCCGGGAACCAGGCCGCGGCCATGCCCGCGCTGATCGGCCGCCACGAATCCCCGCCGTCCCCCGTCTCGAACACGGCCGCGGAGGAGACCGCGATCGCCATCCGGTCCGCGTCCTTCGGATGCGGCAAGATCGTGTGAAGGCACAGGCCGCCCCCGCCGGGGGTCCACTTCGCCCTCGTCGGATGGGACGTGAGGCCGTCCACGAGCCGCCAGGAGTCCCCGTCGTCCTCCGAGCGGAAGAGCCCCGCGGGCTCGACGCCCGCGTAAACGACTCCGGGCTGCGCAGGCCCGCCCGCCTCGACGTTCCAGATCTTCTTCACACTCCACCCGGTCTTCTTCGCGTACGCGGGCCCGTGCTTCCCCCGCGTCCACGTCGTGAGGTTCTTCGACCGATGGACGAGCGGGCCCCACTGGTTGCTGTTCACCGCCGCGTACGCGATCCCGTTCACCGGGTCGTACCGCGCGTTGTGCACGGGGATCCCGTCGAAGTACCGGCCCCCGAGCTTCCAGCGCTTCCGGTCCTTGCTGTGGAACACGAACAGTCCCTTCTCCGTCCCGACCGTCACGACCGTGCTTCCCTTCGGTATCGTCATCTCGCGCCCCCCGCAATCGACGGGATGATGTGGACCGTGTCCCCGTCCGCGACGCGCACGCGCCGCGGGTCCGCCTGCTCGACCTGGTCGCCGTTCACGAACACGTTCACGTACTCCCGCAGGACGCCCGTGTCCTGCAGGACCCGCTGTCGGATGCCCGGGAACTTCGCGTCGAGGTTCGAGAGGAGCGCATCGAGCGTGCCGCCCGAGGCCCGGACCTCGGACGCGCCCCTCGCGTACTCCCGCAAGGCGGCGGGAAGGACAACCAACACGGCCACAGACTCCCCCGTGAGGGGCCCCGCATCGGCACGTCCCTTGAAAAGGCTTCCCGTCCGGGCGATGGACTACGCGAGGACCGAGGGCAAGCCGTCCCGGAGCGACGCGTATCGCGGCGTCCAACCGAATCGGGCCTTCATCTTCGCGTTTCGAAGGCGCTGGGACTCCGTGATGATCTGCACGCTCGCCTTCCCCAGCACGAGTTGCGCGAGGAACGGCGGGACCGTCTTCGGACGGGGCACGCCGAGGGCCTGCGCGATGACGTCGGACGCTTCGCGAAGCGTGATCGGCGTTTCGTCGACGACGATGAACGTCTCATCCCCGTGGGCGCCCTCGAGCGCGAGCGCGAATGCGAGCGCGCAGTCCCCGACGTGGACGAAACCCATGTAGTTCGCGCCGTCCCCCACGACCCGGTATCGCCCGCGGCGCATGTAGCCGAGGATGTAGGTCCCGAACGGCCCGCCGCGGCCGTAGACGATCGGGGGTCGCACGACGGACAGGGGGAGGCCGTGGTTCCGCGATGCCGCCCGCGCGAGGTCGTCCGCCTCGCCCCGACCCTGCGTGACTCGGTTCCTGAGCCCCTCAGGCGTGCTCTCGTCGACCCATGCCCCGGGCTCGTGGCGGTACGCGCCGACCGCGCCGCTCGCGATCGCGAACCCCCTCATGCCCCGCTCGACGGCCGCGGCCAGAAGGTTCCGCGTCCCCTCGATCCAGATTGGGTACGCCTCGCGATACTTGACGGTGATGTCGGGGAGCGCAAGATGCGCGATCGCGTCGCAATCTTTGGCGGCCCGCCGAACGGCGTCCGAATCCCTCACGTCCCCGGGACGTTTGTCAACCGACGGAGGAAGTCCATTGAGTTTGGCGGCGGTCCGTCCGAACGCAATCACGGAATGGCCGCGCTGAAGGAGAACGTTCGTGAGCTCGGATCCGATGAACCCGCCGGCACCGGCCACGAGGACGCGCACGGATGGGCGAGCGCCGTCCCCGGATAAATCTGTTCTACGTACGGAGCCGCGGGAGGAATCGGCCCGTCCGGGCCATGTACGCGCGGTACGCGTCCCCGAACCCGCGCTCGGAAGCGAGCAGCCGTTCCTCTTTGCCCGCGCGGTAGTTCGCGAGGACCACCGCCAAAACCGCGAACGCAAGGAGAACGTCGCTGAGAAAGAGCAGCGCCAGCCCAACGACCATGAACTGCACGCCGGCGTACATGGGATGGCGGATGCGCGCGTACGGCCCGGCGGTGACGAGCTCGTGATCCTTCGCGACCGCGATCTGGATCATCATGAAGCGGCCGAGAGGGCGTTGACTCCAAGCGATGAGGGCGCCCCCGACCAGCCACAGGGCGCCGCCCGCGAGCTGCACGATCGTGTCGAACGGAAACGAAAAGCTTGCCGCGGTTCCGTACGTCCACGCCGGGACGATCGCGACCGCGAGCGGGTACAGGTTCGGGAGGAGGAACGTCGCGGCCCACAGTGCCTGGATCGCGGAGGGCGGGCTCTCGTCCGCGCGCAGTTCCTGGCGGTGACGGAGGGGATTGCTCACGCGCGATAGGAAGAGGATCGCGGCGACGTAGAACACGAACATGCCGGCGGCCAGGAGGCGCATGAGGCCGGGCTCGATCACGTTCGACGGAATCGGGCGGTGGCCATAACCCTTCCCCGCGGAAAGGGGAACCCTTTTGGCGGCGGGAGCGTTCGGCACCGCGTGTTCGAGAAGCGGGATTACCGCGTAGTCCCCGGCGCGAAGGCCGCGGACGTCTGGGCCAAGTCGTGGGACTGGTGGCAGCGCGCCGGCTTCGCGCTCTACCACGTGGGCCCGAACCACTTCGTCGGCGCGTCGTACTACTCGAACCTCGGCCTGCGCCGCGAGGTCGACGTCCACCTGATGGACGCGAACGGCGCCCTGTACGTGGACCTGGGGTTCCGCGCGAGCCTCACGAACGAGGGCGCGGTCGGCGGCGCCGTCGCGGCCGTCCTGTTCCTCCCCGTGGCGGTGGCGGGCGGCGCGATCTCGTGGTCGCAGTACGAGAGCGAGGCGAACCACCTGATGTGGAACTACTGGCACCTCCTCTGGCAGGAGACCGGGAAGGCGAGCCAGATCCTCGGCCTCATGCCGCTCCCGTACGGAACGCCGTACACGACGACACCACCTCCGCCGTCCGCGGCGGCGAAGGCGTGCGCGACGTGCGGCGCCGGTTTGGCGGCGGATTGGAAATCGTGCCCGTACTGCGGCACGCCCGCGGCGTGACCCAATCAGTAACCGAACAAGCGATCGTATCGCGTGTGGTCGCCGATCCAGACAATCCTCACCTCGTCCCCCGATCTCTCATTCGTCAGAACCACATAGAGAGCGCGCCAGCCATCGGGGAGCTCGAGTCGGTGGAGATTGGGGAGGTGACGAAACTGAAGCGGGACCGCATCGCGGCGGACTCGGTCCCCGAGGAATGGCTCCGTCCTGAGTCGCTTCGCGAGTTGTCGGAGCCTTCGGCGCTGGGGACGCGGCGTGCCGCGGAATTCTCGCACCTCCACGACGACTTCGAGCGCCAAGTCAATCCCCGCGAAGAACTACAGCCGGACCCACCGCTTCCGCCGCCAAGACGGAGGTTCTTCAAAGTGGGTCCACATGACTCCGCGCTTCGAGTCCTCGGCGACCAGGTGGAATCGCTTGAGCTCTTCGACGCACGCGCGAACCGTGGAGTGGCGAATGCTCCTCGCGTCCAAGCGCCGCTTAATCTCGGCGAGGGTGAGGGGCCCCTCGTCGTTCGCCTGCGCCTCCCGGAGAATCCGCTCGACCTGATGCACCGTCCTCAGGACGGGAGAGGGACCCGGCAGTTCCCGTGGTGGCGCGATGGATGCCATCGATGTCATATGACATACATGTCATATAGTCTTTGTTGAAGACTCGCATTGCATGTACAGGGGCCTTCCAATTCCATTCACGCCCGGGGAAGGCCTTATCTACAATCGGAAGATTCGCGGGGGCTACGGCGGGTAACGAATGGAAACGATAACGCGAACCCTCGACAACGGCCTCACGGTCCTCCTCCGCCCGATGCCCGAGGCGCCCGCGGTCTCCGTGTGGGTCGGTTACAAGGTCGGCTCTCGGAACGAGCGGCCCGGGATCACGGGCGCGACGCACTGGGTCGAGCACATGCTCTTCAAGGGCGGCGGGAAGCTCAAGAAGGGCGACATCGACTCGATCGTCGGCCGCCTGGGCGGGAAGTTCAACGGATTCACGGATACCGATTTCACAATCTACTTCGAAACGCTCCCGCCCGGCGACCTCGACACGGGACTCATGATCGAGGCGGAGCGGATGCGGAACGCCGCGTTCGACCCGCAGGAGAGCGATGCCGAACGCGGCGTGATCATCAGCGAGCGGGAAGGGTCGGAGAACAGTCCGAAATATCTCCTCTCCGAGGAGATGTGGCACCTCGCCTTCCACGTTCACCCGTACCACTGGCCGGTCGTCGGCTGGAAGATTGACCTCGAGCGCATTACGCGGAACGATCTGTACACGTATTACCTGCAGCACTACGCGCCGAACAACGCCGTCCTCGTCCTCGCGGGGAAGTTCGAGCCGGAGGACGCGATGCGGCGCGTCGAATCGTACTTCGGCCTCTTCCGCCCCGAGACGCAGCCGCCCCCGCTGGCGGTGACGGAGCCCGCACAAGAGGGCGAGCGGCGCGGCGAGGTCCGCCGACCGGGGACGCAGGACCATGTCATGATTGGATACCACGTGCCGGCGCTCGCCCACGCGGACACAGCGCCTCTCCTCGTTTTACAGGCCGTCCTCGGCGGCTGGCGGGGTCTCTCCCTCTTTGGCGGGGGCTTCGTCCCGCGGAGCAACCGGTTGTATCGCGGGCTCGTCGACAAGAAGCTCGCGACGGACGTGTCCGCGCAGCACCGCATGCAAGCGGACCCCGGTCTGTTCACGATCGAGGCGACCGTGCGGGAGGGCGTCGACCCCGCCAAAGTCGAAACCGCGGCCCTCGAGGAGGTCGAGGGATTGCGACGGAAGCCGCCCACGAAAGAAGAGATGGCGCGCGCCGCCCGCCAGCTCCGCGTCTGGCATGCGTACGACCTCGACGGGCCGACCGCGCAAGGCCTCCTGTACACGTGGTTTGAGGTCGCGGCGTCCCACACGCTCCTCGACGACCTCATCGACCGTTGCCAGAAAGTCACCACCGCGGACGTGCGACGCGTCGCCGACGCGTACTTCGACGAAACGAACCGCACCGTGTGCACGTTCCTCGCGCAGGAGGGCGGGTCGTGAAGGAAGCCGTCCGCCTCAAGTTAGGAAACGGTGCGGTCCTTCTCCTCCATGAAGATCACTCGAACCCGTCGATCGCATTCCGCGGGAGCGTCCGGGCGGGCGCGGCGTACGGGCGTCCGGGAATTGCTGAGTTCACCGCACGTCTCCTTCTCCGCGGCACGAAGCGGCGGTCCGCCGCCAAAATCTCCGACGCGACCGAGGACCTCGCGGCGGCACTCGCCGCCACGAACGGGATGGAGTCCGTCGCGCTCGAAGGCCGGTGCACCCGCGAGACCCTGAAGGAGACGCTCCGGATCTTCATCGAATCTCTTGCGACGCCCGCGTTCGCGCCCGCAGAACTCGAGAAAGTGCGTGGCGAAGTTACCGGCGACCTCCGCGCGCAAGAGGACGACACGCGCCGGGCCGCGACTCGCCGGCTGCTCGAACTCGTGTACCCGCCCTCGCATCCGTACCACGCGGACCCGAAGGGCGACGCCCGGAGCGCCGCCAAGATCCAAGCGAAGGACGCTCGCGCGTTCCACGCGGCCCACTACGGCGCGGCCGGGATGATCGTCGCGTTCAGCGGGGACCTCGAAACGGAGACGTTCCGCGGTCTCGTCGCGGCGGCGTTCGAACGCCTCGACTCCGGGGAACCGCCAAACCCCGTGCCGACGCCGAAGCCATCGAAGCCCGCCAACGCGGTCATCGCGATGCCCCACAAGTCCCAGGCCGACTTCGTCGCGGGCCGGGTCGCGCTCGCGCGGACGCACCCGGACTACCAAGCGCTCAACCTCGCCACGATCCTGTTCGGCCGCATCGGCCTGTACGGCCGCCTCGGGCAGAAGGTGCGGGACGACCTCGGCCTCGCGTACTACTCGTTCAGCTCGCTCGAGGCCCGGCTGGCGGGCGGGCACTGCCTCGTGAGCGCGGGCGTGAACCCGAAGAACCTCGCCCAGGCCGTGGCGGCAATCCGCGCGGAGATGGAGCGCCTGCGGACGGAGCCGTTCTCGGACGCGGAGGTCCGCGACGGGAAGACGCACCTCATCGGCTCCCTGCAGGTGACGCTCGAAAGGAACCCGGAGAACGCGGCGGCGATCCACGACATCGAATACTACGGGCTCGGGAACGACTACCTTGAGCGATATCCCGAGATCGTCCGCGGTCTCGATCCCGAGTCGGTGCGAAAGACGGGCGCGGAATACTACGACCCGGACGCGTCATCGTGGGTCGCGTCCGGGCCCGTGAAAGGCGTCCGGCTCTCCTTCTGAGCCCTCGCCCCTCCCTTCGGGCGAACGTATTTAATGGCGCCTCCGCCTATCCGCGATGCTCCGAAGTTCGGGGGAAGGAGGAGGCTGGATGCGCCGGCTCATGCTCGCGTTCATTCTCGCGGCGCTGGTCCTCCCGCTCGTCCCTTCGCCGTCGCGGGCGTTGCCCGCCGGCGGCATGTACGGCGGCGACTTGGTCGTCGCGCTCCAAGCCGCCCCAAGTCTCGACCCGACGCAGTTCGCACAGAATTCGGTCGTCCAAGCCGTTGCGTACGATTCCCTCGTCCGGCTCGGGCCCGACCAAACGCCGCTTCAGTCGCTCGCGACCTCGTGGGCCGTCAACGTCCCCGCCCGAGCGATCACGATGACGTTGCGGACCGCGACCTGGCCCGACAACACGGCGATCACCGCGCAGGACGTCGCATGGACGTTCGGGAAATACGCGACCGCGAACATGGTGACCGGGGTCACCCCCGTGGCGACCTCCGCGACGACCGTACAATTCACGTTCACCTCGGGAGGAGGCGACTTCCTCGGGAACGCCGCCACCTTCCCCATCGCATGGAAGAACCTGGCGAACGCGTACACGACGAACGGCCCCTTCATCCTCGGGTCGCAGAACGCGACGACGATCCGGCTCGTCGCGAACGACCGCCACTGGGGCGGCCGCCCGTACCTCGACTCCGTGACGTTCGCCTCCGGGTACACGCTCGTCACGAACGCGGACGACTCCACGCGGGCCAGCGACGCCGCGTGCGCGCTCCTGAAGGGGACCGTGTCCCTCATTGGATGGCCGCTGACCCAGACGGACACCTCCGCGTCTCGCGACTGCGCCGCCGGATTTGGTGGCTGGTCGAACGGCGTGAACCGGACCCTCGGGCAGTCCGCCGGGATCAAGGAGGAGCCCGGTCTCCAGTTCCTGTACCTTGGGATCAACGCGCAGCGCGCGCCGCTCACGGACCCGACGCTCCGGCGCGCGTTGACGATGGCGATCGACCGCGACCTCATCGTCGGGACGTACGGGAACCCGATCGAGTCGAAGACGGACATCGCGGACTCCCCTGTGAACCAGGCGAACGCGGCGTGGTTCAACGCGAGCGTACCGCGGTATCGGGTGCCGCGGACGGTCCAGGGGCCGACGGCGTCGCCCGACCTCACGCAGGTGAACGCGTTCCTGGACGCGGCCGGGTATCTCGATCGGGACGGGGACGGATACCGGGACACGCCCGCCGGGACGCCGTTCAACTTCACGCTCCTCACATACAACCAGGCGACCGACCCGAAGGTCGCGAAGTATGCGGACCTCGTCACGAAGTTCCACTCAATCGGCATCAACGTCCAGCAGCAGGAGCACCCGCCCGCGGACCTCCGCGCGATCGTCGCCTCGGACGCGTTCGACCTCTTCGTCGATATTCAGGACGCACGGGGGGACCCCGCGTTCCTCTCGGAGATCCTCCACACCGGGAGTGCGAGGAATGTCGTGAACCTCGCATCGCCCGCGCTCGACGCGATCTTGGACCGGACGCGCGACGCCCTCGACCCCGCCGTGCGCCATCAGGCAGTGCTCGACGCGGAGGGATGGATCGGCCGGCAGGTGCCCCTCGCGCCGATTCTCTACTACCGCGCCGTCCACGCGTACAACCGGACAGCCTACGAAGGATGGATCGAGGAGATTGGCGGCATCGTCAACTTCTGGACGTTCGCGGCCCTGCACGTCACGCAACGAGGGCGGTTGACCGTCACGATGGACCCGCTTCTCCCGACCGTGCGCTCCGGGGAGGGCACCGACGTCCTCGTCCGCGCGCGCGACGCGGATGACAACCCGGTCGCCGGCGTTGACCTCGAGTTCTCGGGGGCGGGACTTGCGGACACGACGGGCACCACGAACGTGCAGGGAGAGTTCACGACCCACTTCGACGCCCCATCCGTCTCCGCACCGAACGCGTTCCCGCTGAACGTCTCCGCCGCGAAAGCCGGATACGAGGGCGCGAACGCGGCCGCGAGCGTGACCGTGAATCCCCTCGTGCGCGCGTTCGTTGTTACCGTCACGAAAGGGAAGGCCACGATCGGCTCTGGCGAGGTCACGACGGTCCGGGTTTCCGTGATCGATGAGGAGACCGCATCGCCGGTGGCGGGGGCGACCGTCGCGTTCTCGATGAACCCGTCCGGCCTCGGCGCGTCCGTGACGCCCTCGAGCGGCGCGACGGACTCGACCGGTTTCTTCCAAGCGGACTTCACAGGGGATGTCGCGGTCCAGTCGCGCTTCGTCGTGACCGCGACCGTCGCCGCGGCCGGGTTCGAGGATGCGCAAGCGACGACGACGATCGAGGTATCGGCCCACACTGCCGCGCCCGTGACTCCGGGGCTCGACACGATCTCGATGGTCGCGATTGTCGCGGCGCTCGCCGCGTTGTACGGCGCGCGGCAGCGACGGAAGTGGCTGGAACAGAAGCCGTAGGCGCGCACATCCGAAACTAAATGTAGGCCGCCGCGCATCGGCGCGCCGTGTCGGAACTTCTGGAGCGCGGGCGCAATCGACTCGAGTGGGCGCGCGCCCACATGGGCGTCCTCGCTGCGATCCGGAAGGACTTGGTGAAGACGAAGCCGTTCCGCGGGCTGCGCGTCGGGATGGCCCTCCACGTCGAGGCGAAGACCGGCGTCCTCGCCCTCACGCTCAAGGAGGCGGGGGCCCACGTTCGGCTCGCGTCGTGCAATCCCCTGAGCACGGACGACGCGGTCGTCGCCGCCCTGCGGGACGAGGGGCTCGACACGTACGCGAAGAAGTGGGAGACGAACGCGGAGTACGACGACAACCTCCACAAGGTCCTCGACCTCAAACCGAACGTCGTGATCGACGACGGGGCGGACCTGATCTACCGGTTGCACACGAAGCGGCGCGAGCTCCTCCGCGACGTGATCGGCGCGAACGAGGAGACGACGACGGGGATCATCCGCGTCCGCGCGATGGAGCGGGAGAAGAAGCTCGCGTTCCCCGTGTTCGACGTGAACGACGCCCAGATGAAACACCTGTTCGACAACCGGTACGGCACCGGGCAGAGCACGATCGACGGCATCATGACGGCGACGAACCTCCTCCTCGCGGGGAAACGGTTCGTCGTCGCTGGGTACGGATGGTGCGGCCGCGGGGTCGCGATGCGCGCGCGGGGCATGGGCGCCCACGTGATCGTGACGGAGGTCGACCCCGTCAAAGCGATCGAGGCGAAGCTCGACGGGTTCGAGGTCATGCGGATGGCCGACGCCGCCAAGCTCGCGGACTTCCTCGTCACCGCCACGGGCGACCGGGACGTCGTCACCGCCAAACATCTCCGGACGGTGAAGGACGGGTGCGTGCTCGCGAACGCGGGCCACTTCAACGTCGAGGTCAGCGTCGCGGACCTGGAGAAGATGGCGACGAAGAAACGGCGCGTCCGGGAGTTCGTGGACGAGTACTCGCTCCGCGGCGGGAAGAAGGTGTACGTGCTCGGCGAAGGCCGCCTCGTGAATTTGGCGGCGGGCCAGGGGCATCCCGTCGAGATCATGGACATGAGCTTCGCGCTCCAAGCGCTGTGCGCGGAACGGCTCGCGACGAAGGGGACGCGGATGGAGGCGCGCGTGTACCCGGTGCCGCACGAGCTCGACGAGCGGGTCGCGCGCCTCAAGCTCCGTGAACTCGGGGTCGCGATCGATCGGCTCACGCCGGCACAGCGGGCGTACCTCGCATCGTGGACGGAAGGGACCTGAGGACCGGGGCGGACGCCATGCGGGCCGTCGTCACCGATTTCGACGGGACGATCACGAAACGCGATGTCGCGGAACTCCTCCTTCAGGAGTTCACGGGTGATGCGTGGCTCGAGATTGAGCGCGAGCACGCCCGCATCGGAACGAGGGAAACACTCGTCCGAGAATTCGACCTCGTCCGCGCGACGCGCCTGCAAATCTTGGCGGCGGCGGAGCGGCTCGCGGAGATCGACCCGACGTTCCCCACATTCCTTGCGTACGCGCGCAGGAACGGGATCCCCGTCGAAATCGTGAGCGAGGGGTTCGACACCTACCTCGGTCATCTGCTCGCGCGGTGGGGGCTTGACGTCCCGTTCCGAACGAACCACGCGGAATTCGACGACGACCGCATCGAACTCTCATTCCCATACGCGGATGCAACATGCACGCTGTGTGGAACGTGTAAGATGGACCGCGTCCTCGCGCTCCGGGCTGCGGGGTACCGCGTCGCATACGTCGGCAACGGGATCTCGGACATCTGCCCTGCGCTCGAGGCGGACCTCGTCTTCGCGAAGGACGACTTGGCGGCGCTGTGCCGTAAGCACGAGCGCGAGCACATCCCGATCCGCGACTTCGGCGACGTCCAACGGGGGATCGCGTCGTGGCAGTGAAGAACTTCCTCGGCGTCTTTGGCCACGTCGTCCTCGACCACATCCTGGCGGTGCCGCGTCTCCCCGTGCTGGACCGGACCGTGCGCGTGCTCGCGCGCGACACCTACTACGGCGGGACCGGCGGGAACATCGCGCGGATCGCCGCGCGCCTAGGCGTCCCGACCGCGCTCGCATCGTTCGTGGGCGAGGACTTCCCCGAGGAGTACCGTCAGGCCCTCGCACGCGACGGCGTCGACGTGACCGACCTCCGTGCCATTCGCGGGGCCTCGACGCCCTCCGCGTGGGTCTTCACCGCGCCCGGCGGGAAGCAGACGACTGTCATCGACCAAGGTCCGATGTGGGACGCGCACACGCGACGGCTTCCGACGCATGCGGTTCACACCGCGCAAGTCGTTCACCTCGCGACGGGCCGACCCCGTTACCATCTTCGCGTCGCGCGGCTCGCCGCCAAACTCGGGAAGACCATCGCCCTCGATCCATCACAGGAGATCACGTACGCGTACACGCGCGAATCGTTCCTCCCGCTCTTGCGCCTCGCCCGCCTGTTCTTCGGCAACGAGACCGAGACGAGGATTGCACTCAAGTTCGCGCGCCTCCGACAACCGAAGGATCTCTTGCGGTACGTCGAGCAAGTCATCATGACCCGCGGTCGCAAAGGGAGCGTCGTGATCACACGCGAGGACGGAGCGCACCGGATCCCGCGCGTCCCGCCCCGACGCATCGCGGACGTGACCGGCGCGGGCGACGCGTATCGTGCGGGGTATTACGCGGGCATGAGCCGGGGCTACGAGCCGCGGCGGTGCGCGCTCCTTGGCAGCGCCGTCGCCAGCTTCATCCTCGAACGGCCGGGCACCCAGTCCGCGATCCCGACATGGGAGGACGCGGTCGCGCGGGCCCGCAAGTTCGACGGATTTTGAAGGCTCCCTCCATCTGTGTGGAAAGCTTTATCCGGGGTAATCCGGTTCCCGCACCGGACAGGTGACTCAGGTTGGCCATCGGCTTCGTCCTCATCTCGACTGCTCCCGCCAAGGAGCACGAGGTGTACAACGAGCTCCTCAAAGTCAAGGAGATCGTGGAGCTCCACCCCCTGTTCGGGGAGTACGACCTCATCGCGAAGGTCGAGGCCAACGACTTCAACGTCCTCGGGCAGGTCGTCGTCGACAAGATCCGGTCGATCCCCGGGGTCATCGACACGAAGACGCTGACGGGAATTAAGTTCTAGGAGGACCTGGGGAATGATCGAAGCGCTGGATCTTGGGACGTTCGTAACGATTCTGCTGTTGGCGTTCGCGTTCGTACTGCTCATCGCGGGCGCGTTCACCGCCTACTTCGGGAGCGGGAAGAGCCGAAAGATCGGCGCCGGCCTCCTCGTCGGCGGCATCGTGATCGGGATCGTGTGGATCCTCCTCGTGCGGACAGGCGGGCCGCTGGACACGTTCCTGCAGGCGGGCGTCGTGAACGTCATCGTGCAGTCGATCCTCATCCTGTTGGCGGCGTTCATCGGCGCGGGCGCGGCGATCGGGCTGTTCCTGCTCGCGATCATGAAGAGCTGACCGCTCGGCCACGTGCGCCTCTCATCGGTCGACAGAACGACGCCGCGCGCTGCACGCGTGAGACCGACCGAACTATCGTCCCTGTGGCGGGGGCTGCCACGGCTGTTGGGGCTGTGGTTGTTGCGGCTGTTGCGGTTGCCACCCTTGCGGCGCCTGGCCCCATGCCTGCCCCGGCGGCATCGGCTGCGGCATCACCGCACCCGTCCGGCGCCCGCGGCTCCGCATCATGAGCCCGATCGCGACGATCGCGACGATGACGATGACGAGGATGATGACGATCCAGAGCAGGGCCCCGAGACCGCCAGCGTACCGGTACGAGCTGAGTTGCATGGAACTCGACGGCTGGCTGGCGCTGGGCGAATCGTACGACTCGTCGCGCGCGGAGTTGCCCGCCTGCGACGACCAGTAGGAGAGGTCGTAGGACCCACTCGCGTGTGTGTTACGAACCGGGGTCGTGTCAAATGCGCCTGCGCCCACCGTAATCTGTTGGTTGGTCTGGACCGAGAGAGAACCGGTGTCCGTGGCCGTGTACGTCTGCGCGGGAACGGAGATGACGGTCGTTACCTCCGTTGCCGAGTTCCATGTCTTGCCCGCGGTCAGCGGCCACTGATTTCCTTGCGGCGGATTAAACGTGATCGTCACCGTAATCGTGGTGGAAAAGACCACGTAGGAAGCGGACACCTTCACGATCGCCAAGTCCGAGGTCCGGAACCACAGGTCGCCGGGGTAGTTTACCGTGACCGACCCGGTCGTGAGATTCATCGCAAGCTTGGCGTGATACGTCGCGTAGCTCACACCCGCCACGGTCACTGAATCTGGCCCGAGGATGTCATACCGGAAGATTCCGGTGGTCCCGCTCGTCCCGCCCGCGAAGGTCGACCCTGCCGAAGAATACACCCAGTAGTCTCCGACGGACCAGCCGGGCATCCCGACGTCCGCGCGGACGGCCGGGGCCGCGAACAGCGCCATCAAGGCAATTCCAATCGCCAGCCCACCGAGACGGGATGTGTGCCGCAAGGCCTCCACCGACCGGCCGCATCGGCGAGGGGCACTAAAAGCTTCTGGCCCTCGCTATCGGATGCGGACGGAACACCTCGAAACCCTTATGGCCGCGCGACCCTACCAAGCACGATGGCGGACGTCCTTATCGTTCTCGCGAGCAAGTCCGACAAGGAGGTCGGAGACAAGGCGCGGGACATGCTCCGCCAGTTCGGTGTCGCGCACGAGGTCGTGATCGCCTCCGCGCACCGCACGCCGGGCCACCTGAAGGCGATCATCGAGGGCACGACCGCGAAGGTGATCATCGCCATCGCGGGCCTCTCCGCCGCCCTCCCGGGCGCGATCGCCGCCCACACGACAAAACCCGTCGTCGGCGTCCCGGTCAGCGGGAAGATCAACCTGGATTCCCTCCTGTCCGTCGTGCAGATGCCGCCGGGCGTCCCCGTGGCGGCGGTCGGCCTCGACCGAGGGGAGAACGCAGCGCTCTTGGCGGTACAGATCCTCGCGCTCTCGGACGCGGGGCTCTCGAAGAAGCTCCAGGAGCACCGCCGAAAGCTCGAGGAGTGGGTCCTCGAGGACAACAAGACGCTCGCGAAAGAGTAGCCTACGTCCGCAAGATTTCCCGCAGGACGTCGATGCCCCATCCCTCGTGCGCGAACTCCTTCCGCGGGGGGAGCCTCGTCACCGGGAACCATTTCGCGTCTTCGACGTTCGGGCCCAAGGAAGGACGCGCGGCGTTGGGAAGGTCGACCTTGTAGTGGAAGATGATGTGCCACGCCCCGCCCGGCCCGCCCGCGAACGACTCGATGTGATTCAAGGTGTTCACGTCGGCCTCGATCCCCGCTTGTTCCCGGAGGATCCGGCGGGCGCCTTCGCGCGGATGTTCCTCGTAGCTCAAGTAGTCATCCGGGAGGAACCAACCCTTCTGGCCGTCGTACTTCGATCGGTCGACGTAGCGAACGAACAGCACCTTCCCGGCGCTCAACGCCGCCACGTCCGAAACGAGTTTGTGGACCTTGCACTCGGTTGCGACCATCCTGACCCCCGTCCGGAATCCGCGAGGACGCTACTAAAGCCTTGGGCGCGCAAGTTCTTCTACCGCCCCGAATCTTCCCATCTGTGTTCGACCCCGCCGGGTTCATCGAGGAATCCGTCGGCGCCCTCAAGGCCGAGGTCCGGGGGAAGGCCCTCATTGCGGCGAGTGGCGGGGTCGACAGCACGGTCGCGGCGGTCCTCGCGAGCCGCGCCCTCGGCGCGAGCCTCTTGGCGGTGTTCGTCGACACGGGACTCATGCGGAAGGGGGAGGTCGCAGACGTCGACCGCACGCTCAAGGAGATGAACGTGCGCCACAAGATCGTCGACGCGCGAGACGCGTTCCTCGCGGCCCTCAAGGGCGTGGAGGACCCGGAGAAGAAGCGGGCGATCATCGGTGCGAAGTTCATCGAGATCTTCGAGCGCGAGGCGAAGCCGTTCGGAGCGGAATGGCTCGTGCAGGGGACGATCGCACCGGACTGGATCGAGAGCGGTGGACAGCTCCGGGACCGGATCAAGACGCATCACAACGTGGCGGGACTCCCGGAGGTCATGCGGCTGAAGCTCGCGGAGCCGCTGCGGGACCTGTACAAGGACGAGGTGCGCAAGGTCGCGCGCGCCCTTGGCCTCCGGGTCGCGGAGCGCCAGCCCTTCCCGGGCCCCGCGCTCGCGGTCCGGTGCCTCGGCGAGGTCACCCCGGAGAAGGTCGAGATCGTGCGCGGCGCGTGCGCCGTGGTCGAGGAGGAGATCGTCCTCCTTCCGATCCGGTCCGTGGGCGTCCACGGCGACGTGCGCGTGTACGGATGGACGGTCGCGGTGCGCGCGATCGAATCCGTCGACGGGATGAGCGGGCGGTATGCGCGGATCCCGCACGAGGTCCTCGACCGCATCTCCGTCCGGATCACGAACGAGATGCCGAACGTGAATCGCGTCGTGTACGACGTCACGAACAAGCCGCCGGCGACGATCGAGTGGGAGTAGTCACGGCGGCGGGGTCTGCCCCGGTTCGGCGGGTGGGACCGCGGGAGCCGCGACGGGCGACGGAGGTCCCGGATGTGAGGGCGTCGGATACGGGACGACCGGGCCGGGCATCCACGAGGTCGGCATCGGCGGCGGCAGGACGGGCTTCAGGTCGCCGGTCCGGAGGCGGTGCGCCACGTCGCGGTACACGACGATGTACAGGAGGAACGTGACGAGGCCGAGGATCCCGCCGACAAAGGCGGGCAGGCCGAGGCCCGGGTCGAACGAGGGAGGCCCGAACGGCGAGGACGACGCGGCCTGGAGGAGGGCGATGTACCGCGCGAGCTGGAGCAGGGTGAACGCGCCGACGATCCCGGGCGTGGCGGTGCCGATCGCCGCAGCGACGTACAGCGGGTTCTGATAGCGGGGTTGGACGAGCCCGCGGATCGAGAGGACGAACACGACGGCCAGGAGCGCGGCGACGACGACCCCGACGACGGCGCCGACCGCGGATGCCGCGTAGAACGCGCCCGGGTTGAACTGGATGGTCGTTCCCGTGAACGTGTATGTCATCGAGCCCAGGATGAATCCGAGGACGATTCCCACGGGCCAGGTCGAGAGCGCGGCGACGAGGAAGTACATCGCCATCTTCACGTTGCGGGCGTGCGCGGGCCCGAACTCGTTGCGGCCGCCGTACAGGTATCCGAACCCGAGGAAGTAGAAGACGAGGCAGAGGATGCCGAAGACGACGAACACGAGCCCGACCAGGAGGAGGAGCAGGAGGCTCGTGAGGCTCTGGCCGAGATTCGAGGGCGTGAGGTTCTGGATCGTCTGGGCGACGACGATCGCGATCAGGCTGGAGACGACGAG
>VBMQ01000094.1 GCA_005878375.1 Methanobacteriota archaeon
CGCCGCCCCGCTCGTGTCCCGCGGTTTGCGCGTTGTCGGCGTCGACATCGCTCCACGAATGCTCGCGTACGCGGGGACGAAGGGATGCCGCGATCTGCTCCTCGCCTCGGGGACGAACCTTCCGTTTCGCGGCACCGTGTTCCGCGTGAGCTTCGCGATCCATGTCCTCCATCTCGTGGCGGCGTGGCGGGATGTCCTGCACGAGATCTCCCGGGTCACGCGCGAGCGGTTCGTCACCTTGTTCGAGACGATCACGACGCGGTCGCTCGACGGCAGCGAATCGTCGACCGTCCACGGGGACGCGTTGGCGTGGCCGATGGGACGATACGACGAGCTCGCGCGGCCCCGCGGGTATGGCTACACGCATCCCGGCGTGCGTCCGCCGGAGATGCTCGCGCACGCGACGCCGATCGAGCGCATCCCCGTCGGCACGCATCGGATGATCCTCACCGCCGAGGAGATCTTGGAACCGATCGCCGCCAAAACGCACAGCTCTCAATGGCACGTCCCGGACGCAATCCACGCGGAGATCATGGCGCAGCTCCGGCGGGAGTCCGCGGGGAAGCGGTTCGAGCGCACGTGGGACGTCGAGGTCGTCGCGTGGTCGCCGGAGGACCTCCTCCGGATGTGACCGTACATCTACGCATCGGCCTTCTTGCGTTTTGGCGGGGTTCCCGCGAGACGTTCGGAGGGATCGGGCCACGGCTTTGGCGGTTGAGGGCGGGAAACTCGCTCCTGCGTTGCCGCCACCGGAGACGACGACGCTTTGGGATTTCCCCCGCCAAAGCGTCGATGGATTCCGGATCGGGGACCCGGGGTACCCGGGGGTCACGCCCGCACTGGCGTGCGTGAACGTGATCCGGCGGTTCACCGCCAAAGGCGACCTCGTCGTCGATTCGATGGCCGGTTCGGGAACGACCGTGGACGCCGCCCGCCTTCTCGGTCGCCGCGCCCTCGGCTTCGATCTCGCTCCTCGGCGACCGGACATCCTTCCGGCGGACGCACGCGCTCTCCCGTTGCCGGCCGGATGCGCGCACCTCGCGTTCATCGACCCGCCGTATTCCGACAACCTCCGGTACTCGGACGACCCGCGGTGCCTCGGCCTCTTGCCCGCGCCGGAGCCCGCGTACTATGAGGCGGTCGAGGCCGTCGCCCGGGAGGCCGCGCGGATCTTGCGGCCGGCGGGCGTCCTCGCGTGGGTCACGAGCGACGAGTACCGCCGCCATCGGTTCACCCCCGTGGGCTTCCGCACGTACGAGCGTCTCCTTCGGTTCTTCGAACCGGTCGACGTGATCTGCCTCGCGCGTCGTCACGACCGGTCCGGGAATCCGATGTGGGAGCATCGGGCGCGCACGCGCGGGTTCTACCTTCGCGGATTCAAGTATCTCTTCCTGATGCGGAAGGCGGCGGCGGAATGACGGTCCTGGACCGCGCGAGCCCCGAAACGCTCCGATCGCTGAAGGCGCTCCGCGGGGCGTTGGCGGCGCACGTGCAGCGGCGCGGGGACCGGCTCGAGGTGCGGTACAAGGTCGGGTGGGTCTCGTTCCGCAGCGTCGCCGCCAACCGCGCGTTTGCGGAGGTGCGACCGGGCAAGCGGGGGATCGAGATGTTCCTCCTCCCGCCAAAAGCGGTTCTCCGCGACCCGCGGGGGCTCGCCGGACCCGTGCCGCCGTCGCGCGGATGGGGGTGGTTCCGGACGCGCGTCAAGGTGGAAAATGGCGGGGCCGATTCCGCGACCGACCTCCTTCGGCAATCGTACGAATACGCGCGCCGCATGCCCGGCCGGACGCGGAGGGCCCATTAGTCCGATGGATCGTCCTCGGCGTGGGGGGTCGGTCCCGATCGGTCCCGGCTCCGCGTGTACATGAGGCTTAAGTAAGCCGATTTCTTCGTCCGGGTGAGTGCGATGCCCGCGTGGGGGAGGGTAGCGGTTCCGTTCCTCATTGTTCTCCTGGCCGCGCCTTCGATCCTCGCCGCCACTTCGGGCCCTTCGCAACGACCGACGCAAAGCGTATACCTGCGCGTGGGCTCGAAGGATGAGATGAAGACGCGGAATGTCTACACCCTAGTTGCGTGGGAGGACACCGCCACGATGGAGGTTCTTGCGCGCGTGTACGACACACCCGTCCAACGCAACGCGACGACGGGCGCGATCGTGCCGCGGTTGGCGGTGGGGATCGACCAGAACGGGAACGGCCGACTGGACGCGGCGGAGGTCGGGGACTTCACCGTCCCGGTCTCCGCGACGGTCACCGTCTTCTACGACTTCCGGGACGCGACGTTCCATGACGGCGTCCCGGTGACCGCGATGGACCTCCTGTTCTCCTATCACGCGTGGGCACTTCACCCCACCGCGGGCGGCTCCCTCCGCGTCCTCATGGATCGAGCCGGCCACGCGGGGTCGAACTTCACGCGGGACCGGTGGCTCGGCGTCGAGCGCGTGGACGATGGCGACGGAAACCCCGCCACGGACGCGCTCCGATTCATCCTCCACTACCGGTTCGTGAACTTTGCCTGGGCGACACTGGGAATCCCCGTGCTCCCGCGCCACATCTGGGAAGGTACTGGCGGTGGGCGCCACGCGAACCTTGGGCTCGCGATTTATCCGGACAACGATTCCCGTGCGGGCCAAGGCGTCCCGACGTGGGAGGTCGCGTACACGCCCTTCGACAGCACCGGGGCCCAGGATTGGAACCCCCTCGACGCGGACGTGATCGGGAGCGGTCATTTCCGGTTCGGGGCGTGGACTCCCGGCATCGAGACCCGACTCGACGCGTTCACCGCGTACGCGTTCGGGCGCCCGAAGGTCGACGGGATCTTGTTCAGGGTCTACGCCAATTCGCAGCTCGTCGTGCTGGCGTTGATTGATGGCATCATCGATCTGATCTTGGAATCGGTTCACCCCGACTACGTCCCCGACCTCCTGCGGAGCCCAGGCGTCGTCGTCGGGCAAGTGCCGGACCTATTCCCGATGGGCCTCTTCGCCAACGTTCGGAGGGCGCCGTGGGGCTACGATCAGTATCCTCCGCCAAATCGGACTGCGGACGCCGGGTACGCGATTCGGCGAGCGTTCGATCGGCTCGTCGATCGCGCGACGATCGCGACCAGTCTGCTCGCGGGCCAGGCGAGCCCCGCCGGGTCGCTCGTCAGCCCCGCCAACGACGGGTGGTCCAACACGAGCCTTCCGCCGACGCCTTACGACGTCGCCGGGGCGTCGGCGATCCTCGACTCGGCGGGGTACCCGGATCCGCCCGGGGCATGCTCGAACACCTCGCCTGCCGGTTGCCGGAGCCTGCCGTGGCTCGGACAAACCGTCTTCGAGATCCTCACCGCCGATGCGAGCTACGACCCGGTCCTCGCGGCGAGCGGGGTGGTTAGCGCCGACGCGATGCGCCAAGTAGGACTGAACGCCCGCGCGCGCCCAACGAACCACGCCACGGTTGTCCTTTCGGCAATGACCGGCAATTTCGATCTCTTTATCGATTGGCGCCCCGCGGTCCACGGGGTGGACCCATGGACGCTCGCCCGCGGCGACCCGGACTACCTCTGGGACGACTTCCACTCCTCGAACGCCGCCGGGGGCTACAACGTGGATGGGTTCGCGGACGCCCCGTTCGACGCCGCCGCCGATCTCTCGCGGTACGACTCCGGCTCCCGCCTCGCGTCCGTGAGGGACGCGCAAGGCATCCTCGCGGATCGCCTCCCCGCCGTTCCCATCGTGTATCGGAATTGGATCTGGGCCTACCGAGAAGATCACTTCAAGGGCTGGGTCTTGGCGGGGACGACCCTCTTCAACTACTGGACGTTGCAGGGCCTCCATGCGACGCCGCCAAATCCGGGTCCGGTCATCACGCTCGTCTCGCCGCCAAGCGGCGCGCTCGTCCGTGCGGGGACTGTGATCGACTTCGACGTGAATGACACGGACCTCGTCAGCTTCAACGTCACCGTGTCCGGCGCGGCCTCGATGACGGTCGTCCTTCCCTCTCCGTTCGATCTCGACACGACGGGATGGGCCGACGGGACCTATAGTCTCCTGGCGAGGGCGATGGATGCCACCGGCAACACGACGACGGCCTCGTACTCGCTCACGTTCGACTCCACGCCCCCGAGCGTCGCGCTCGTCTCCCCCGCCAACAACTCGCTGCTCCGCGCGAACGTGACGATCTCCTTCGTGATCGCGGACCCCCATTTGGCGGGGGCGTCGATCAAGATCGACGGAGGGACCTCCGCACCGTTCGCCGCGCCGTACACGTTCCGTCTCGAAGATTTCCTCTCCGGCAATCCGGTCCCGCAAGGCGATCACAACGTCACCATCTTGGCGGCGGATGTGCTCGGCAACGCGCGCACCGTGCAGGCAGCGTTCCGGCTCGATACGCTCGCGCCGACGATTGTCGACCGGTCTCCCGAGGGGGCGTCGCCCACGGACGTCACGATCCGCGTGCGGTTCTCGGAGGCGGTGAACCAATCCTCCGCGGAGGCGGCGTTCTCCTTGACCGACGGGTCGCGGACGTGGCCGACGGCATGTCCTTCACCTTCGTCCCGACGGGGCGCCTCGGGGCGGGCAGGACGTACCAGGTCCGGATGGCGGGCTCCCTCACGGACGAGGCGGGGAACCCGATGGGCCAGGACGCGGCGTGGCAATTCTCGACGCCGGCCCCGGTCTCTCCCGTCCTGCTGTTCGCGTTGCCCGGTCTGTTGGCGGCGGTCCTGCTGCTCGCGTTCCTGTTCGTCCGGCGGCGGAAGAAGGCCGCGGCCGAGGCCGGACCCCCGCCAACGCCGTCCTAGGGGTCAAAACGGTTTAATACGCCGTTCGGCTAAAGGCCTCCCTCTCTGGTCTCGGGGATGTACCTTCGGGCGAACCCACAAATCCAGAGGTGACCCGAAATGGCGGACGAAGGAACGGCCCCTCCGGCGGAGGGGGAGAAGGGGCGCCCGCGGAACCTGTACGGGTACGTGCGGGAGGCGTGGAAGGCCCCCGGCGAGAGCTTTCTGAAGGACGTGCGGCAGCAACGCCTCATCGAGTGGCGGCACGGCGAGTCGTTCGTGCGCGTCGAACACCCGACGCGGATCGACCGGGCGCGAACCCTCGGCTGGAAGGCGAAGCCCGGGTTCGTCGTCGTCCGCGCGCGCGTGCGCCGCGGCGGCCTCCGGAAGCACAACCCGCCGGGCGGGCGGAAGCCGAAGCGCCGCGGCATGGTCAAGATCACGATGGCGAAGTCGATCCAACGGATCGCGGAGGAGCGCGTCGCGAAGCGGTACCCGAACATGCAGGTGCTCGCCTCCTACTGGCTCGGGGAGGACGGGATGCACAAGTACTACGAGGTCCTGCTCGTCGACCCGAATCACCCGGTAATCCGCGCAGACCCGCACATCGGGTGGATCGCGGAGCCGCAACACACGGGGCGCGTGTACCGCGGGCTCACGCCGGCGGGGAAGAAGGGCCGGGGCCTCAGATACAAGGGCACGGGCGCCGAGAAGGTGCGGCCGTCGATCGGGGCGCACGGGCGACAGGGGAAGTAGGCGACCGTCGGGCCGGAGCGCAGAATTCGATGACCCCGTCCAGACCAGGATTCAACGTTCTCGGATTCGACGCGTCAAGTTCGTGAGCTCGTCGCGCGAGAAACCCGCCAAGGGGCGCAGCACGAATGGAGTCTCCCCCTCCGACGCAGCGAAATCCAGCGTCGGCAGGACGACCGGTTCTCCCTTCTCCGCCGCCAAGCGAACGAGCACCGCGACGGGCATTTGGTCGAGGGTCGCGAGTCGGGGGTCCCACCCTCGCAACGTCGCCAGGAACGGGTCGCGACCTGAAACGCGGGCGCGACATCCGCGCCGCATCACGAGCCATGTTGCGACCATCCCGGGTTCGTCGTCCGCGATTGCGAGCACCGTGCCCTGGCTCCCGAGCGGGAGCCCGCCAGCTCCGCTAGCGATCTCGTGAAACACGTACGCCCTTGGTCCACGTACTTCGACGTTGAGCTCCACATCAGGTTCGTCGAGATCCACCGTCAATCCGGGAATCGCTCCTAGAACGGCGCGACCGAGGACGCGCGCGAGATCTTGAGACGTGTACGGATGTTGACCTGACCGGCGTGGGCGGATTGCGAATGTCTGTCCTGCCGCCAAAAGGGGGCGCGCGTAATCCACGACGGCTGTGGTCAGCGTCTCCAGTTTGGCGAGAGCTTCTTTGGCGGGGGAGATGGACACGATTCCGAACACGCGCCTCAGCAGTTTCAATGCGGCGACCTCGTCGTCCGCGTACACGAACAACCGCCCGCGCTCCGTCTTCACGACGCACTCCACGTCGTTCGCGGCGAACATGTCGCGCACGTTCGCGGCGAGTTGGTCCTCCAAGTGGCGGCGCACGTACGTGCTCTTGAGGGCGATCTCTCCGTACCGGACGAGCAGGACCACGGACGCGTGCATCCGCGGTGCGGGTTAAGCCGTTGTCGCCGACGCGCACTTTCGCGGACCTCCCCGGGCGGGGCAGATGAGCGGCGCCCCGTTCGACCGCCTCGATGGCGTACGACGACCTCAAGGACTTCGACGGTCGCCCCTACTCCGGGATGGCCGTCGGCGGCGAGCACTCGTGGCTGTACGCGAACGGACTTTGGCGGGAGCGGAAGGTCGCGCCGGACGCGTGGGAGTTCACGTTCTCGTCGCTCAAGGAGCGGGAACAGGAGGCCCCGGAGGGGTCCGGTGTCCCGAAGGGCACGCAGTACCACTGGTACCTCCTCGGCCACCAGATCGTCCGGAAGATCGACAAGGACTCGTACACGACGTTCCTGTCCGGGATGAAGTACAAGGTCGCACACCGGCGGCCGTACTGGCGGAAATGGAGCTGCGAGTACCCCGGGCAGCTCTCGGAGCGGGAGAAGGTCCTCGCGATTTTGGAGGAGACATTGGCGGGGTTACGCCCCACGGGGCCGACGGTCGAGCCGTTGGCGGTGTCGGATGCGAGCCCGCCCGACCTGCGGCGGGTCTTGCGTCCGTAGGCCCGCCAAAACCGCCATGTCTTTGAAGAAGGACAGAGTTTGCCATCCGATGGCGAAGGCGAAGTCCGACCTCCCCGCCAAACTCCGCGTCGGTTGCTCCGGCTGGGGGTACGACGACTGGCTCGGCGGCTTCTACCCGGAGGGGACGCCGAAGTCCGATTACCTCAAGCTGTATTCGAACACGTTTGACGTCGTCGAGGTCGACTCCTCGTACTACCGCATCCCGCAGCCCGCGATGACCGCGACCTGGCGGCGCACGGTGCCCGACGGCTTCCTGTTCACCGCCAAATTCCCGAAGAAGATCACGCACGAGAAGAAGCTCGTCCACGTCGAGGACCC
>VBMQ01000023.1:0-15587 GCA_005878375.1 Methanobacteriota archaeon
CGCAATCTCGCGCAGCAGCTCCGGGCGCGTCGCACGCTTGATGTCCACGTAGTAGTCGCTCGCCTTCCCGGACGCCAGCGTGAACGAACCGAATTGGACCGCGCCGCAGGCCCGCAACGCCGCCACGAACTCGCGGTCGTTCACCACGGCACGTCCTTCTTCCCGAGCTTGAACCCGAGGATGTTCACGACCCGATGGAGGACGGGCGTAATAACCGTGACGAACGCGAGCCCGTAGATGGCCTCGCCGTAGACGTAGTGCGCGAGGAAGAAGCCGTAGTCCGTGACGACGAGGAGGAGGAACGCCCCGAGATAGAAGTCGAACCAATCGAGGCCGGGCGTCTGCGCGCCTTTCGGTTTACCCGCGCGCCGCTTGACGTACGATCCGAGGAGATCGCCGAGGAGCGCGCCGATTGGAAGGGCGATCAGTGGCACCAGGCCCATGGGCACCGTTCCGAACGAGAGATCGGGCTCGACAGCCGCGGCGATTCCCCATTGTGCGAGCCCGAGGACGATCCCGACGAAGACCCCACCGCCGAATCCCCGCCACGTCTTGCCATCGCCGAACAAACGGTTCCCGTCCGCGAGCACGCGGCCTCCATCGATCGGGGGGCCACCGCCAAACAACACCGCGGCGGGGTTCGCGACGTACGCGGGCAGAAAAAACCAGAACGACTGGAGGAGCGCGAACCCGACGGACACGTGCGACGGAAGGTCGGGACCGCCAAAAGCCTACCGGTTACCGGGGATGATAATCTGCGCGCCAATCCTTTATACCCTCCTTCCCGTGGACTCGACATGATGGAGCGCCTCCACACGTTCATCGAAGGATTTGATGACGTGTTGGGCGGCGGCGTCCCGCGCGGAAGCGTCGTCCTCGTGTGCGGAACGCCGGGGACGATGAAAACCTCGCTCACGTTCTCGATCCTCTACAACAATGTGAAGGCGAACGGCGGCAAGGCGCTGTACATCTCCCTCGAGGAGGACCTCGAGGACCTCAAGGGCGCGATGGGCGACCTCGGCCTGGCGGGCATCGAGGACATGGAGCTGTACATCCTCGACGTCTCGAAGATCCGGCTCGACCACAAGGAGGAGGAGACCGCCAAGAACTGGCTCGAGATCCTCCAAACGTACATCGACCAGCGGGTCCGCGTCAACAAGTTCGACCTCGTCGCGATCGACTCCCTCTCCGCGCTGTACTCCCTCAGCCAGATGGAGAACCCGCGGCGGGAGCTATTTCACTTCTTCGGCTTCCTGAAGTCGCTCCCCGCGACGACGTTCCTCGTGAGCGAGGTCCCGTACGGCGCGGAGGGATTCGGCCGCTACGACGAGGACTTCCTCGCGGACGGCATCCTCCTGCTGAAGCTCTTCGAGGCGGGGATTAGCGATGTCCAGCTCCGGGTCCGTTGCGTGAAGATGCGCCGGGCGAAGCACGACAAGGGCTACTACCGCCTGCTGCACAACGAGAAGGGGTTCCAGATCACGCGCGTGATCTCCGAATAGCCTACACGTGTTTTGCGAGGAGCGCCCGCACGGCGCGCACGTACGCCATGAGCGTCTGATGGCTCGAGGGGCGGGTCAACGCGTTCTCGAGCCGGTCCTTCTGCTCGAGCGAGAGCATCGATAACCGGAGCGTCCCACCCACGACGGGTTGCGGGCGTCCCGCGAATACCGCCACAAGTCCTGCGCGTTGCCCGACGTGGCCGACGATGACGCCCGCCCGATGCCGAAGGCTCCAGGTGCTCCCCGACTCCCCGCGGGACACGAGCGCGGACAGGGCGGGCACCTCAAGGGACGCGACCTCGCCCTCGTTCGCAAGGAGCCGTCCGTCGCGTGCAAAGAGGAAGACCGCCAAGAGATCCGCCGCTCCCTCCGGCTCTTTTGGTGCGAAACTGGCCTCGAAGTCGGTCTGCACCGTTCGACGGAGGAGAAGCCCATCGAAACGCTCGATGTCGGTGCGAAGTGCAGCGATTTGCCCCGCAGGCATGATGTCCCGGAACCGGGCCTCCAGACCCGCGTGTTCCTCCGGCCGCAACACGCGGGCCAGAGAATGCACCCGCGCATGGAGCGCCTGAAGCGCTCGCTCCTCCTCGAGCTGGAGGAAGTCGATCGGGGGAAGGGGGTGGGCCGGCCGGGGTCTTGGCGGGGGACGGGAGTCCGCGATCGATTCGACGATCGCGACGAGGGGCCGTCCGTCCCCGACCGCCGCGCGCACGAGCGCGGGGTCACCCTCGAACTGCCACTCGAAGAGCGTGGTCGCCGCCTCGGATCGGTTCACGGGCCACCGCGCGGACGGGCGACCCGCGACGGACCCTTGAGATGTGCGCCGTGAGTATCATGCGAGATAACGAGGGCCGCATCCATTTATAAGGCGAGGGAGAAACGACGGGGACTGATGGAGGACCTCATCCCCACCCGCATTGAAGGACTCGACCAGCTCCTCGGCGGCGGCATCCCCCGGGGGCACCTCGTCCTCGTGTGCGGCACGCCGGGGACGATGAAGTCGACCCTTTGCTACACGACGATGTACAACAATGCCGTCCACGGGCAGAAGGGACTGTACATCTCCCTGGAACAGGACGGGGAGCACCTCCGGAGTTCGATGGCCAAGCTCGGGATGACGGACAACGGCGACAACCGGGTCTACATCCTCGACCTCGGGATGATCCGCCGCGAGCTCGCGGAGCGCGAGGTGACGAAGGACTGGACGCGGATGCTCCTCGACGTCGCCCGCCAAGCGGTGCAGGAGGATCGGTACACGATGCTGACGATCGACTCCCTCGAGGCGTTCTACGCCCTCGCGAGTCTGGACAACCCGCGGCGGGAGCTGTTCCACCTGTTCAACGAGATGAAGGAACTGGGTATCACCGTGTTCTTCATCTCCGAAGTCCCAATCGGTTCCAAGGTGCTCGCGAAGAACGGCGAAGACTTCCTCGCGGACGGGATGATCATGCTGCAACACGTGGAGGTCGGGGAGACGGACGTACAGCTCCGACTCCGCTGCGTGAAGATGCGGCAGATGGACCACGCCCCAGGCTGGTTCGCGGTCCACCACGACGGGGAACGATTCCTCGTCAGTCAGGTGCTCAGCCGCCGCCGGCGGATGGTCGCCGAGCCGGACACGCCGGAGTGAGCGGCGTAACGTTCTTCGAGTCCCGGCGGCTCTAGGGCCCGTTGCCCGACCCCCGTTCCGTCGACGTTTGGATGCGATGGGAGTTCGAGAAACTCAACGCGGGGCTCGTCGTCCGGCCGCAGACCCTTCGAGCGCTCGTTGAAGACGGTGTGGTCCTTCGGACGAAAGATGGCGATGCGTTTCACGTCGACCCGCGGATCTTGACGCGAATCGCGGCGGTGTGTTCCGCCGAGGATCAGTCCCGCCTGCGCCTGCCCGTCACGATCCACTTCTCGGAAGCGGTGCCGGACTCCGCGTACATCTCTGACGCGTTGGCGGTGGAGATCCTTCATCGACTTGAGGCATGGGGCAAGGCCTATCCGTTTCGCGACGGGAAGATGTGGCTCCCGCAATCCTTGGCGGTCGACCTCGTGCTCCGATACGGGGGAGCCCTGCAGCGCCTCGTGCTCTGAACCCGGACCCGAGGTCATTCCTCAGGCTTCTTCCGCTGACTCCACACGTCCTCGGGCATGTCCTCGTAGACGGAGACGCGCTCGAGGGCCTCCCGGGCCTTCGCGACCTGGACGAGCTCGGCGATCCGCTCCTTCCGGAACATCCAGTAGTGGATGCGCCACTCGCGCCCGTCGTAGAGCGTGGTCTCCTCGCGCTCCGTGGTCAGAATCCCGGAGTCCTCGAGCATGTAGAACGCGTCGCGGTCCTCGGGCTCGAGGACGTTGTCGATGATCCGCTCGGAGTACCCGAAGAAGTTCAGGACGTGTTGGGCCATCGCCCGGGCCTCGTCGTCCTTCATCCCGGCGCGGTCGATGCTGTTCCGAATCGCGCGGGTGAGGTCGTCGACCGTGAGAGTGCCCAGGAGACCCGGTTCCGTCTTCGTTTGAATTGCCATAAACCGGTCCTCGAACCGTGCATAGGCAGACGACCGCTATTTATACCTTCCGTGAAAGGACCGATGTGTGATTATCATTTGGCCGCCGAAACGGGGTCGGAACGGAGTCGGAAAGGATAAGGAACCCCCGGCGTACTAGTGTCGCGGGGAGGCGAAGGGGACAGCGATGGCGAAAGAGGACCTTTCCCGCGAACTCGCAGATCTCCGGGACGAAATCCAACAGCTCCGCCAAGCCGTCGCGGCCCTCTCGAGCGCGAAACCGGATCGGCGGGCCACCGGGCGCGTTCGCACGTTCGTCGAGGGCTTCGACGCGGCGCTCGAGGGCGGCATCCCCGCAGGACACGTCGTGATCTTGGCGGGGCCGTCCGGCTCGATGAAGACCTCTCTCGCGCTCAGCATGATTTACCACAATCGACGCGAGGGGATGAAAGGCCTCTACATCTCCCTCGAGGAGGGCCGGGAGAGCATGCTCCGCACGATGGACCGGCTCGGGATGACGCCGGAGGACGACTTCATCGTCGACATCGGGAAGCTCCGGATGGAGCACGAGGACGTGGAGGGCGCACGGGACTGGCTCACGATCCTCAAGGACTACCTCGCCCGCCGCCTGGAGAAGGGAGGCGTGGGCCTTGTCGTGATCGATCCCCTGAATTCCTTGTACCAGCTCGCGGAGCTCCGCAATCCCCGCCAAGACCTGTTCCACTTCTTCACGTATCTCCGCACCCTCGGCGTCACGACGATCCTCATCGCGGAGGCGGAGGGACCGAGCGACTTCCCGAACCACGAGGAATTCCTCGCGGACGGCGCGATCACCCTCTCATATGCGAACGAGGCGGACGGGCATGTGGACCTTCGCATCCGCTGCCTCAAGATGCGCCACGCGAACCATGCGCGGGACTTCTTCCGACTCGAGTTCGAGGACGGCCGATTCCGCGCGCGCCCGATCGGCGCGCCGTAGACTAGAGGTTCCCGCGAATCTTGTTGCGGTCGATCTTCACGCCCGCCGGAGTCGCGAGGATCCAGTTCTTCCCGATTGCGGCGACGTCGCCGCCCGTGTCGCGGGCGACGTTCTTCAAATCCGCGGTGATCCGCTTGAGCGCGAGTTCGTCGTTCGCGAGCGACGTGTAGTCGACGAGGAGCATGTCCCCGTTGTAGACGTGCGTCGTCAGGTCGTTCAGATCCTCGTAGCGGTAGACTTCCGCGACGCGGACCCAGTGCTCGGCCGCGACGCCGAGCGCCTGACCATCCTCGAACGTGAGTTCGCCGAGGTCGATGTACGCGTCCGATTCGCCGGCGCCGCCGCCATCCACGATTTTCTTGAGGGGCTTCTTAATGAAGGCCATGGGATCCCATCCCTTAGGCCCACGATACAAGAGGGGGGACTTAAAGGTAGCGCAGCGCGCGGTTTCGCGTTGGTTTTCCCGCCACTCCATGGAGAAACTGTACGCCTCCGCGACCCCGGACATAACTCTCAAATACCCTCGGTCTCTAGCTGCGACTGCCGTGATGTACGATATCATCGTCGTCGGAGGCGGCCCGACGGGGCTCACGGCCGGGATCTACGCCCGGACGCGGGACCTGACCACGCTCGTCCTCGAGGCGAAACGGTTCGGCGGTCAGCTCAAGTCCCTGTACCCGACGAAGTCCGTGTACGACTATCCGAGCTACATCGCGATCGAGGCGGAGGACCTCGGCGGTCTCTTCGTGAACCACGCGCGGGAGGCGGGCTGCGAGATGCGCGATGGCGAGGAGGTCCTCGACATCAAGCGCCGGAAAGAGGTCCTGCATGTGCGGACGGACAAGGCCGAGTACGAGGGACGCGCGGTGATCCTCGCCCTCGGCTGGGGCCTCTTCACCCCGAAAACGTTGAACATCCCCGGCGAGGCGGAACTCGAGGGACACGGCGTGTTCTACATGATTCCGGATCGCCGCCAGTTCCGCGGGAAGCGCGTCGTCATCGTCGGCGGCGGCGACAGCGCCCTTGAGGCGGCGCTCCAGCTCGTCGCGACCGCCGCCCATGTCACGGTCGTCCACCGCCGAGACGTCTTCCGCGGCATGGAGAAGAACGTCGACGCGGTGAAGAGGGTCCCTGTGGACCTTCTGCTGAACTGCGAGGTCACGGAGATCCAAGGGAACGGGTCCGTCCAGAACGCGGTCGTGTACAACAACCAGACGCTTGAGCGGCGCGTCGTCGACGCGGACGCGGTCATCGTGCAGGTCGGGTTCGCGACGACGCTCGAGAAGGTCCTGCGTTGGGGCGTCGAGCTCGAGGGGGACCGCCACATCCGCGTGAAGGCGGACATGAGTACGAACATGCCCGGGGTGTTCGCGTGCGGGGACATCGTGTCGTACCCGAACAAGGAGAAGCGCGTCGTCACGGGAGCCGGTGAGGCGGTCACGGCGGTGATGTCCGCGTACAAGCATCTGCGGACGCCGTACTGGGCGTAGTCAGGCAGGCTCGTCCAACTTCCAGAGGTCGTCGCCGACGTGGTGAATCGACTTCACGGACTTCCCCCTCTCCGACACCGCCATCTCCGGCCCGGACATGAGCGCCTCGCCGACCGCGAGCGGTTGGCGGTTCCGTTCGTCCCGCACCCACACGAGGTCTCCGACCGCGATTCCTGGGTCGGCCTCGACGATCCCAGGGGCCATGACGTCCGCCCCGTTGTAGACGAACTTCACGGCGCCCATGTCCACGGTCACGAACCGTTTCGTCGGTCGGAACGCGACGACCCCTCGCACGGTGAGCGTCGGCCGATCGCCGGCGAACAGGGCGAGCGCCTGCCCGTCCACGAGGACGACGCGGAACGGTCCGGCCTCCGCGAGGTCGACGGGGGTGTCCGCACCGAACACCGTGCATCCGAAGGCGGACTCGAGGGCCGCCGCGAGATCGGCGACCTCCTTGCGACGCAAGCGTTGGCGGTTCCGGACTCGGATCACGGCCGCCGCAAGGGGCCGTCGCTACTTAGGGGAATCGCCGGCGGGTCGGCCGTTCGCCCGCTCAAGACATCGTCGCGCCTCGTCGGGTCGCGCGAGCGCCTCGAGGGCCCTGCCCTTATAGTACCAAGCCTGGCGGTATTCGGCGTTCAAGGAGAGCGCCTCGTCGAGGAATCGGAGAGCCCGGCGCGCGTCCCCCTGGTCGAACAGGAGTCGCCCCTTCTCGCACCAGTATTCCTCTCGCTTCCGATCGGCACCGATCGCGGCGTCGACCGCCGCAAGCGCTCCGACGGCATCGCCCATCCGCGCCTTCGCGCGAGACAATGTGAACCAGGCGACGTCCGCGGGTTCGCCCGCCCGGAGCGCCTCGCGGGCCGCGGCGATGGCTTCCCCGTACCGTTTGGCGGTGAGCAGGATCTGCGCGCGGAGGGCCCGCACGGGCGCCCCGAGCTCGATCGCGAACTCTGCGGACGCAAGCGCCTCACCCGTGCGCCCGAGGGCGAGCAACGCGTTCGTGAGGTCGACGTGCGCATCCCGGTCCTCGTGGAGGTCCAGACACGTGCGCAGCGCCTCGATGGCCTCCCGCGTCCGTCCGACCGCCGCCAGGGCCCGGCCCTTCGCCCGCCACGCATGTCCGGATTCCGGGTCCGCCGACACCGCGTCGTGCGCCGCGAAGACCGCTTCGTCCGCGCGGCCCACCCGGAGGAGGAGCTCCGCACGCGTCGCGACGACGTCGGGCTCCGCCGCCAACGCGGGGACGGATTCCAGGAACGCGAGGGCGTCCGCATGCCGCTCGAACTCGAGGAGGAGATCGAGCTTCGCCTCCGCCGCCTCGAGGTTCGTCGGGTCCGTCTGGAGTACGAAGTCGTGACACCGGAGCGCCTCGCGATAGCAGTACTCCGCCTCGTCGGCGTTCCCCAACTTCTCGCAGATGTGGGCGCGGAGCACCCACGCCTCGTCGAACCCGGCGTTGAGGATGAGGGAGTTGTTCACCGCATCCCGCGCCTCCTCGAGGTGGTCGAGGTGGAACAGGACGTCCGCCTTCGCGTACCACGCATGATCGTAGTTCGGGTTCAGCTCGAGGGACTGGTCGACGAGCTCGAGGCCGTCCTCGTGCTTGCCGAGCTTGCTCAGCGCGTACCCCTTCGCGTACAGCGCGTAGTCGAAGTCGGGCTTGACCTCGAGGGACTTGTCGTGGTACGGGATCGACTCGCTGTGGCGGCCCATCTTGTCGAGCGCGTTCCCGATGTTGTTCCACGCGATCTCGTAGTCCGGGTTCACCTCGATCGCGGCGAAGAAGTACGGGAGCGACTCCTCGTAGCGGCCGAGGTTGTACAGCGCATTCCCGAGGTTGTTCCAGAGGACCTCGTCGTCCTTGTCGAGCTCGAGGGCCTTCTTGTAGCAGACGATCCCGTCCTCGAGCTTGTCCATGCCGTGGTACGTGTATCCTTTGTTGTACCACGCGTGCTTGTATCGCGGGTTTATCGCGAGCGCCCGGTCGTAGCAACGCAAGGCCTCATCGTGGATCCCGAGCATGAAGAAGGTGAATCCCTTGTTGTTCCACGCCTCCTCGCTCCGCGGGTTCAGGGCGAGGACCTTGTCGTAAGACTCGAGGGCCTCCTCGTACCGCTCGAGGGAGTAGAGCGCGTTCCCGAGCCCGTTCCAGCCTTCCTCGTGGTCCGGGTCGATCGCGACGGCCTTCCGGTACGCCGCGACGGCCTCGTCGTTCCGCTCGAGCTCCTCGAGGAGGAGCGCCTTCCGGAGCCAGGCGACCTTGTCCTCCGCGTCGAGCTCCACGAGCCGGTCGTAGCACTCGATCGCCTTCCGCGCGCGGCCGAGCCGGGCGAGGGCGAGGCCTTTGTCGTACAGGGCGATCCGGTAGCTCGGGTTCAGCTCAAGCGCGCGGTCGTAGCACTCGACCGCCTTCTCGTAGTCGCTCGTGTAGGAGAACGCGTTGCCCATGTTGTACCACGCGACCTCGTACGCACCGTTGACCTTCAGGGCCTCTCGGTACGACTCGAGGGCGTCCGTGTGACGCCCGAGGGAGTCGAGCGCCACGCCACGGTTGTTCCAAACAATCTCGTCCCGGAGGCCGAGTTCGATCGCGCGGTCGTAGTGGGGCACCGCCTCCTCGAACCGCTTTGCATCACAGAGGGCGTTCCCGCGGAGGAGCTCGTCTTCCGCGGCGGAGTCGACGGGACCGGGCTGGATCTCCACCGCCATGTCGCCCGCACTACCGGGGACGCCGTTATAAATCTCTTCCCACGTCGTTCCGCGGGGTGCGCATCAGTAGAGGAGACACTCGACGACCCGTCCGTCCACGTCCTTGGCGGGGAGCGGATCGGGAACGCGGAAGACGATGTGGAGACGGTCGTCCTCTACCTTCGCCTCTTGCACTGCACCCGCCAACGCCGCGGGAGCAGCCCCCAGAACTTCCTTCGCGAGCGCGTTCGCTCGGGTCGCGTCGAGGTCGAGGGGATCCCGCCACGCTGAACGTCCGTCCGCACTCCACCGTTCTACGGGACCGAGCGCTTTCGCCGCAGGGCTCGCTCGCGACGGGTCGAGAAGCGCTTGCTCGAGATGCTCGATGAAGTCTCGTCCCTCCCATCCACACGTCGGGAGCACCGCGGGACATCGAGGATGGAATCGGCATCCCGCCGGAGGATGCACCGCGTCGGGCACCTCGCCGCGCGGAAGCGTCGAGACCCGGGCTCGACCGGGCTCCGGGACCGGAATGGCGGCGATCAGCGCGCGCGTGTACGGGTGCTTTGGGTCGCGGTAGATCGCCTCGGCGGGGCCTACCTCCACAATCCGCCCCAGGTACATGATCGCGATGCGGTCGCACATGAACTTCGCCGTGGCGAGGTCGTGGGTGATGAGGATGTAGGACAGTCCGTGCTTCTTCCTCAGGTCGAGCATGAGCTCGAGGATTTTCGCGCGGATGGACATGTCGAGCATCGCCACCGGCTCATCCGCGACGATGAGGCTCGGGCGGAGGATCATCGCGCGCGCGATCACCGCTCGCTGCTTCTGACCGCCGCTGAGGTCCGCGGGGTATTTGTCGAACAGGTCCGGCGCGGGCGCGAGCCCGACCTCCTCCATCGCCGCCAACGTCGCGTCCTTCGCCTCGACCTCCGACGCTTGGCGGTGGATGAGGAGCGGGTCCTGAATCGATTGCCCGATCGTCATCGTCGGGTTGAGCGCCGCGTGCGGGTCCTGAAACACGATTTGCATCCGCGGGCGCAGCGGTCGCAGCTCGCGCTCCTCCAGGTTCGTGATGTCCGCGCCTTCAAACCGGATTCGGCCCCCGGTGGGTTTGAGGAGCCGGATGACGGCCCGGCCTGTGGTCGTCTTTCCGCAGCCGCTTTCCCCGACGAGGCCCAAGATTTCCCCGCGATCGACCGTGAACGAAATCCCATCGACGGCATGAACGATCGGGGCCGGCTGCCTTTGGGTCGCCCGCCAAAGGCTCTCGAGGACGTTCGATTTGACGGGGAAGTGGACCGTCAGGTCTTCGACCTGGACGAGAGGCTCCGTCACAGGAAGTCCGCTCCGAAGTGGCACGCCGCGAAGTGGCCGGGGCGATATTCGACCATCGGCGGTTCCTCGCGCGTGCAGATGTCCTTGGCGTGCGGGCAGCGCGGGTGGAACCGGCATCCGGTCGGTGGGTCGAGGAGGCTGGGCGGAAGTCCGTCGATCGAACGCAGCTCTCGCGTGTCGAGGTGGATCGTGCTCGCGAGCAGGCCCTGCGTGTACGGATGGATCGGACGACGGAAGACGTCCGCGACGGAACCGAGTTCCGCGAGGCGGCCCGCGTACATCACGGCGGTCCGGTCGCACACCTGCGCCACGATGCCGAGATTGTGGGTGATCAGGATCAACGACATCGAGTAGGCGCGCCGAAGGTCTCGCAGGATGTCAAGGATTTGGGCCTCGACGATCACGTCGAGCGCGGTCGTCGGTTCGTCCGCCACGAGCAGCTTCGGCCGGAGGACGATTGCCATCGCGATCATGATGCGCTGTCGCATGCCCCCCGAGAACTCATGGGGGAAGTCGTCGATGCGACTTTCGGGAATTCCCATCGAGCGCAGGATGTCGATCGCGCGTTCGCTGGCCTCCGCCTTCGAGAGCTTCTTGTCATGGGCGCGCAACGTCTCCACGAAGTGCTCTCGGATGGACATCAGCGGGTCGAGCCGCGTCATCGGGTCCTGGAAGATGAGCGCGAGCTCTTCGCCTCGCAGGTGGCGGTACTCGGCGGGCGAAATCTCGAGTAGTTCCTTCCCGCGCAGCTTCAAGCTGCCCGAGACCTCCGTGCGCGGAGGCAGGAGTCCGAGGGTGACCTTTGCCAGGGTCGACTTCCCGCACCCTGTCTCCCCCACGACGCCGAGCGTCTCCCCCTCGTTGAGATCGAATGTGACACCGTCCACGGCCTTGACGGGCCCCCGTCTCGTATGGTAGTGGACGCGGAGATTCTGGGCGGACAGGACCGTCTCGCTCACAGCCTCTCCTTCTTCAGCAACGGGTTCACGAGGTCGTTCAGGCCCTCGCCGAGGAAGCTGAGCCCGACGGTGAGGATGACGATGGCAAGCCCGGGGAAGAACGACGACCACCAGATCCCGACGCCGATCCGATTCGAGGCGCCCGCGAGGTCGAGGCCCCAGTCCGGTGTGGGGACCTCCACCCCGAGCCCCAAGTACGAAAGCCCCGCGGCGGTGAGGATTGCGTCCGCCGCGCTGAGGGAGAATATCACGGGGATCGCGACAATCACGTTCATCGCGATGTACCGGAACACGATGCGCGAGGGGCGCGCGCCGACCGCGCGCGCGGCCTCCACGTACAACTCCTCGCGGGCGGAGAGCACTTGGCTCCGCGTGACGCGGAAGTAGAGCGGCACGTAGATGACCGTCACCGCGAGCCCGATGTTGACGACCCCCTTGCCGAGCAGTACTGCGATGAGCCCCGCGAAGAGGAGACCCGGGAACGAGTAGAGTGAGTCCATGATGAGGACGAGCGTCTTGTCGAGGTTCCCCCCGCGGTAACCGGAGTATAGCCCGAGCGGGAACCCGACCGCCAGGGCGACCGAAACGCCAATCGCCATGATCGCGAGCGACGTCCTCGCCCCGTAGAGGATGCGGCTGAAGACGTCCCGCCCGATCGGGTCCGTGCCCATCAGGTGCCAGTAGGTGCGCCACACCGCCGTCGCTCCGATGTAGTCGACGGACAGGTTCCCGGTCGGCGATGCATCGGACCCATGGCCGATCCGGAAATGAAGGGCCGATTCCGCGAGCTTGTCCGGGTTCCAAACCGTGAGGTTCGTGAGGTCGACCTGCACGAGGGCGCCCGTCGTCCGGACCTCATACGGAACGGACCACGTGAGCCCGCCATCGAAGCTCACCCCAACCGTCAGATAGTGGCCCGCATCCGTGCCGTTCGACTGCACGAGGGCCGAGAACCCCACGGCAACGATGTCGTTGCGGAGGACGCGGAGCGGGAAGCCCCACACCTCTTCGACCTGGTCGGAGCCATTCGAGATCGCGCCAACGCCGTCCGCGCGTTGCGCAAATCGGAACGACGTGAAGCTCCAGTTCCCAGTCCACGTCTGGAAGCTTTCATTCCGGGGCACGGCGGCATTCGACCACGGCGGGGTGTCCTTCTCGTCCCATGGCGGGTTGACCGGATCGTAGGGCGCGATGACGCCCGCGAAGATTGCGAGGAAGATGAATGCGAGGAGGATGAAAATCCCGATCCACGCCATCCGTCCCGCGAGTGTGTGTCGGTCCTCCACCAGCGGGTGGACAAGCCGTCCCAGGATCGAATGGCGCGGAAGCACGTCCAAGAGGCGCCGTAGTCGAGGCATGGCCTACAACCGAATCCGCGGGTCAATCATCGCGCCCAGGATATCCACGACGAGACTGATGACCACAATGATGGATGCGTAGACGACCACGACCCCCTGAATCATCGTCATGTCCTTCGACGTGATGGAAGTGAGGAGCAGCTGCCCGATCCCCTCGATCGAGAACGTCCGTTCCGTGAGGACCGCGCCCGCGAACAGGATGGCGAACTGGAGACCGAGGACCGTGACGACGGGGACGAGCGCGTTCCGGAACGCGTGGCGGGTGATCACGCGACGCTCGGGGACGCCGCGGGCGCGTGCGGCATCGCTATAGTCCGCGGTCACCGTCTGCAGCATGTTCGCGCGAACGGTCTTCGTGAAGAATCCGCTGAGGACGAGCCCCAACGTGAGGGACGGCAAGATCAGGTGCTGGGTCGCCTTCCAGAAATGCGCGAGGTTTCCCTCGAGGAGCGCGTCCACCGTATACATGCCCGTCACGCCCCGCGGGATGTCCGTGCCCGTCCATCGTCCCTGTGGCGGGAGCCAATGCAACCAGACGCCGAAGATGAGTTGGAAGATGAGGCCGAGCCAGAAGATGGGGATGACCCAGACGATGGTCCCGTACAGGCGGATCGCGACGTCGACCCACGTGTCCCTGCGGGACCCCGCCACGATGCCGGCTCCGACGCCGACGACGGTCGCGACGAACATCGAGCCGATCGAGAGCTCGATCGTCGCGGGGAGACGCTGCGAAATCTGGTTCCACACGGGGGTGCCGCGATACTGCTCCCCAATCGAGATGCCGAACTTCCCCTGGAGGAAGTCTGTCATGTAGTTCCAGTACTGCACGTACCACGGCTTGTCGAGGCCGAGCTGCTGGCGGGCCGCCTCGACGACCTCGGGGGGAGGCGTGTGTCCCCCCCAAAGGGCGAGCACCGGATCGCCGGGCAGGATCCGGAGGATGATGAAGACGGCCGTGAGCAGGATGAGGAGCATGGGTACGGCCAGCGCCATCCTCGTCAGCGCGTAGGCCAGAAGGGAGTGTCCCCTCGCCATGGCGAGTTCTGAAGGCCCTACGGACTAGAAGAACCTTTAGAGAAAGGGAAGGGCCAGGGGCCTACCGGTCCCTGGCAATCCAGATCGCGGGGAAGGTGATCGCGTAGCCCTGCGCCGTGAGCAGCGCATTCGCCTGTGCGCAGTCCGGGGACGCCCCGAACTTCGCCTGGAAGACGGGCGCGTTGTACGGGAAGCTCGACGGGACCATACTGTACAGCGGATCCACGAGCCCGTTGAACACGATGTTCCGGATGTCCGCGCGGTTCACGCTGTACGCGATCGCCTGGCGGATCTCCTTCTTCGTGATCGTGTTCACGTTGAAGACGAGGTACCGGATCTGCGGGCTCGCGCCCAGGTCGACCTTGATGCCGAGGGCCGTCGCCCGGTTCTGGAGGTCCGTGAGGTCCGACGGCGTCAACGTCCGGTAGACGACGTCCACGGTCTTCGTCTCGATGTCCTGCTTGAGCGCCGTCGCGGACGAGCGGATGTTGATCGTGACCTTGGGCATCACGGGCACGCTCGCAATGGGGAGCGAGCTGCCCGCGTAGATGTTCGAACCGTAGTAGGTCGGGTTGGCCTGAAGGACAACGAGCGTGTTCGGCGTGTGCTGCGTCATCATGTACGGGCCGGAACCGATCACGTTTCCTACGGTCGAGGGTTGCTCCCCGGTCTGGCTATACGACAAGGGAACCGGAGCGGAAACGGAGAATGCCATCAGGTCGTTGAAGAACGAAACGGGCCGCGAGAGATGGAACGTGATCGTCTTGTCATTCGGGGTGGTCGTGATCACGCCGGGAGCCGTGTTGTTCCCGTTTGCGGCACTTCGCCCGAGCGCACCCACGTCGTAGAGGAGGAAGGCGGCGCTTCCCGCGATGTCGAGGCGGATGGCGCGGTCAATCGACGCTTTCACGACGGATGCGGTTAGCGCCGTGGTGTCCGAGAACTGGATGCCGTTCCGCAGGGTATCGCAATCGTCGGGACCTGCGTCGCAAGCCCCGGCAGGATGTCCGCCGTCTTGGGGTCGTACACGAGAAGGGTGTCGAAGACGTTATTGATGACCTCGATGGACATGTAGTCGTACGCGGACGCCGGGTCGAGGCTGATGATCTTGTCCGAGGTCGACGCGTTCAGCTCCGTCGCTCCCGGCTTGTTCATGATGAACCACTTGAACGACACGGGGTGGAGGGTGACGTTCTGCACCGTGTTCACGTAGGCGACGTGCGCGTTCCCGGTGAACAACGGAACGTAAGGAACGTCAATGGCGCTCTGGTTCTGAATCTGCTGGAAGATCGAAGAGCGCTGCGCAGGGTTCGTCGTCGTCTGTTCCTGGGTGACCCACTGGTCGACCTGCGTGTTGTTGTAGAACGCGCCCGTGTTCTGCGCGGCCCCGGAGATCGAGTAGAAGGGCGAGATGTAGTCGTCCGTGTCGAAGTAGTCCGGGTACCAGCCGAGGAGGAACATCGGCATCGTCCCCGCCGCCCGGCGCTGCTTGATCACGGCCCAGGTGTCGGACTTCAGCGTGACCTGGACCTTCCCGCACGACTCGATGCTCGCCTTAAGGACCGTGGCGAGGGCGGGTTCCGTGTCGCCGTAGTGGCCGTCGTTGTTGTACCAGAGCTCGAGCTGGTATTTCTGCGGCCCGGACGTCAGCACGAGCGCCACGGCCGCGGCGATGATGATCACGACGACAATCAGCGCCACTATCGTGTAGAGCATCTTCTTCTGCATGGAACACCTCGT
>VBMQ01000023.1:15680-23882 GCA_005878375.1 Methanobacteriota archaeon
TGGCGGACCCATGGCGACGATTGAGCCGGAGGCACCCTTTTCCAAGTCCAAGGCGATGGAGTTGCCGCGGAGCGTCGTCATCGGGCACGACGCGATCCAACAGGTCGGCGACGTGTGCGCGAAGCTGAAGCTGGGGCGACGCGCGCTCGTGGTCGCGGACCCGACGACGATGAAGGTCGCCGGCGAAACCGTCATCCAGGAACTCCAGACGAAGAAGCTCAAGGTTGCGGAATACCTGATCCCCGACTCGACGATGGCCGCGGTCCGCGAGGCCGAGGAACTCATCCGTGGAAACGACATCGATTTCGCGCTCGGCATCGGCGGCGGGAAGAGCATCGACGTGGCGAAGTGCGCGTCGTTCAACACGGGCGCCCACTTCGTGAGCGTCCCGACCGCGGCGAGCCACGACGGGGTCGTCTCCTCCCGCGCGAGCGTCACGGGCGACAACGGGGAGAAGCTGAGCCTCGCGGCCCACACGCCCGTGGCGGTGATCATGGACACGAAGGTGATCTCCGAGTCGCCGTTCCGCCTCCTCGCGGCGGGCTGCGGGGACATCCTCTCGAACCTCGTGGCGGTGAAGGACTGGGCGCTCGGGCGGAACCTGCGGAATGAGTACTACTCCTCTTACGCCGCCGCGCTCAGCGAATTGGCGGCGAAGCTCGTGCTCGAGAACGCGCCGAACATCAAGCCGCGGATCGAAGAGAGCGCCTGGTTCGTGTGCAAGGCCCTCGTGTCCGCGGGCGTCGCGATGTCGATCGCGGGGTCGTCTCGACCCGCCTCCGGAAGCGAGCACAAGTTCTCGCATGCGCTCGACCGGATCGCGAAAAAGCCCGCGTTGCACGGAGAGCAGGTCGGGGTCGGCACGATCATGATGATGTACCTCCACAACGGGGACTGGGAGGCCATCCGGACGGCGCTGCTCGCCATCGGGGCGCCGACCACGGCCCGCGCCATGGGCGTGGCGGACGAAGAGGTCGTGGACGCCTTGGTCCACGCGCATGAGGTCAACAAGGAGCGGTACACGATCTTGGGCGACGAAGGGCTCACGGCCGAGGCCGCAGAGCGGCTCGCGCACATCACGAAAGTCCTGTGACCGTCCGGGGTATCGATTCACCGAATCAACATCAGCGCGAGTCCCACGATGATGAGGAGCCCGCCGAACGCCGACCCCGCCAAGACGGATGACGCCCGCTCGTCGATTCGATTTCGTCGGTCCGCCTCCCAGCCCTCGCGAAACGAGGATGAACCGAAGTAGAACGGCGCTCCCGCGCCGACGTACAGGATCCGGGCGCCGCCCGTCCAGGCGAGGGCGGTGACGAGCAGATAGCCGAACCCGGTCCACAGGAGCAACGAGGAGAGGAAGACAGAGAACGACCATCCGAGCTGCGGGGCGGCCCACGCCGCCAACAGTGCTTCAGCGAGCACGACGACGAGCGCGGCCACGAGCAACGTTCGAAGGCTCCGACCGAGCCCGATGAACCGCGCGGGCTCCGACACCGCCGCCATCGGACGGAGAAGTCACGCCGCAGTCGATAAACTTGCCCCAGCGGTCGGGGAAGGCCTTAAGCCCCCAGTCCCGATAGCATTCGCAAGCATGTTGGGGCAGGTGCCCCGGAAGGTGCGCCGCCAGTCCTTGGAGGTGGCGTTCCGATCCATGGGCTACCGCACGAAGGGGGAGCCGTTCGAGCTGCACGGGTACCGCGAGCTCCGCGGCCGCCGCCGCTTTCACGCGAAGATTGAGACGTTCGGCGCGGAGGTCGTCCCGAAGGCGGCGACGATCGACCTGCACATCGACCGGCTGAACAGCGACCCGCTGGGCCGTCACGGGTATGAGGTCGACGGCACCGCGATCCAGGACGAATTGGACCGGATCATGCGGACGTTCGATGCGGCCTCCCGCTCCGGGACCGCGCGCACATCGTGCCCGGAATGCGGGAAGGAGCTGTTCTCGGACCACCTCGAGAACCACATGAAGATCGAGCACCCGCTCTAGTCAGAACAGCACGACACGCACGGTCTCGCCCCTCTCGACGAGGTCGACGTTGGCGGGGATCTGGATGTATCCGTCCGCGTGGGCCATGGACGTGATCGCTCCGCTCTCCTTGTACGCGGGCACGGCGAGACCGTCCTCGACGCGGACCGTGTGGAACTCCACGCGTCCCATCGACGACACGATCCGTTTGCTCAACGGCATCTCGACGACCTTCTCCGGCTTTGGCGGGAGGCGTGCCATCGCGCGGAGCATGGGCGCGAGCATCATGTAGCAGTTCGAGAGGCACGACGTCGGATACCCGGGCATGCCGAGAACGGGCTTGCCCCGGACGACGCCGAGGACGGTCGGCTTGCCCGGCTTCACCGCCACACCGTGGAACTTCAGCTCGCCCATCCCGCGAAGCACGTCGATGATCATGTCCTTCTCCCCGACGCTCGAGCCGCCGCTGAACACGACGACGTCGTGTGCGACCGCCTTCCGGATGGCGGCCTCCAGGGCGTCGAGCCGGTCCGGGACGCGGCCGAGCATCACGGGCTCCCCGCCCGACTCGCGGACGACGGAGGCCATTGTGTGCGCGTTGATGTCGTACACCTGCCCCGGGCGGATCGGCTTGCCAGGAGGGATCACTTCGTCCCCCGTCGTGAGGATGGCAACCCGAGGCCTCGCGTAGACCTCGACGTCTTTCTTCCCAATCGCCGCCAGTGCGCCAACTTTGGCGGGGGTGAGGAACTCGCCGGCCCGGACGACGACATCGCCTTTCCGGATGTCTTCGCCCTGCGGGGACACGTTTTCCCCGGGATGGACGGGTGCGTAGACGCGAACAGTCTCGCCCTCGCGCTCCGTGTCTTCGACCATGACGACCGCGTCGGCGCCAGGGGGGACCGAAGCGCCCGTCGCGACTTCGATGCACGTGCCCTTCGAGACTCGCTTCCGAGGGATCGAGTTCGCGTAGAGGGTGGCGATCTTCCGAAGCGGCGCCGGCCGAAACTTCCCCGCCCGATATGTGTCGGCCGCGCGGACCGCATAGCCGTCCATCGCCGCCCGATCGACGAGGGGGACGTGGATCGACGAGACCGAATCTTTGGCGGCGACCCGATGGAGCGCCTCCGGAAGGGCCACGACCTCGGTCCGCGCAATCGGCACGGCCAGGGCCATGAGCGCGGACATCGCTTCATCGAGCGATACGAGAGCTCGCAGCGGGCGCATTCCCCTGCCGTGATGCTCCCTCGCGTCGTGGTCGTGGCCCGCCTTCACCGGCGCATCACCCCGACCGCATGGCCCAGCTCCGGGAGGATCAGCGACTTCACCGCCAAGGCGCACGCCTCGGGCGACCCGGGGAGACAGAAGACGAGCTTCCCACGAAACGTCCCCGCCACGGCCCGGCTCATCATGGCGGCGCTCCCGATGTCCCGGTGGCTCAACATCCGGAACAGCTCGCCGAACCCCGGCAGGACCTTGTCCATCTCCGGGGTCACCGTCTCGATCGTGACGTCCCGGGGCGAGAGGCCGGTCCCGCCGTTCGTGATGACCACGTCGCACGCGGGAAGGACGCGATCCAACGCCGCCAAAATCGCCGAGGCTTCGTCCTTCACGATCGCATACGCCGCGACCTTGTGGCCGCCGGCCGCGAGGAGTTCTCGGATTAATCGCCCGGACTCGTCGGTCGCGTCCGTCCGGGTGTCGCTGACCGTGATGACGCCGCACGCGACGCTCGCCGGCGCGTGCGCCTTGTGCTCACGCACGGCCATCTCAGCCCTTCTCCTTCTCGAGGACGCGGATGTTCTGGATCCGCGCAAACGGGTATTGCCCGCCCTCGTCCTTCTAGTGATTCTTCACCATGTCCCAGGCCGTGAGCAGGGCGACCGCGCACGCGTACAGCGCCTCCATCTCGACGCCCGTCTTGTACGTCGCCTTCACCTCGACCGTGACGACGAGCCGGTCGTCCTTCACCTCGAGCCGAGGGGTTGTGGCGGTGATCGGGATCGGGTGCGTGTACGGAAGCGCGTCCGAAACGCGTTTGGCGGCGTGGAGGGCCGCGACCTTCGCGGACTCCAGGACCTCGCCCTTCTCGATCGTCCCCGCACGAATCGCTTCGATCGTGTGGCGCTGGAGCACGAGCTCCCCGCTCGCGACCGCACGACGCGGGACGTCGGGCTTCCCGGAAACATCGACCATGCCCCCCATAGCCCCGAACCCACGGTGGAACGGGGCCATAAACGTATGGCGCCCCCGCCAAATGTTCATGCCGCCGAAAGGCCTCCCGCGTCCGGGTGGCCGGATGAAGTTCACATACACGGGGATCGAAGTTCGCGACCTCGATCGCGCGATCCGGTTCTACACGGAGGCTTTGGGCATGACCCTCTTGGCCCGGAGCAAAATCCCCGCCACCAACGGAGAGGTCGCCGGCCTCCGATCGAAGGGATCTCAGCAGATCCTCGAATTGAATTGGTATCCACGACGTCGGTACCGTGCAGGCAGCGAGCTCGACCATCTCGGATTCGACGCGGGCAAAGAGGATGTCGACACCGTGATCGATCGGCTCGTCGCGTACGGCGCCGTGCGCACGCGCCCGACCGAGGTCCGGAAGAAATACATCGTCGGGTTCGCCAAGGACCCCGATGGCATCTGGCTCGAGGTGTACAAGTCCCGACGTCAGTGAGCGTCACCGCGCACCGTTTTCCAGATGGGGACGATTTTCTTGAGCTCCTCCATCGCCCACTCGCACGCGCGAAACGCCTCCTGGCGGTGGGGCGCGCTGCACGCGACCGCGACAGAGGTCTCGCCGATTGCGAGGCGCCCGGTCCGGTGGACTACCGCCAATTCCGAAATCCCAAATCGCTGTTTGGCGGCGCTCCGGAGCGCCTCCATCTTCTTCACCGCCATCCCTTCATACGCCTCGTAGTCGAGGGCCTCGACGCCCGGGTCCGCGCGGACGGTCCCGAGGAACAACACCACCGCGCCCGCGGCGGGATCGTGAACGAGCTCGAGAACTTCGTCGGGGTCGATCGCTGCGACCTGCAAGCGGATGAGCGGGTTCCCGCCGCCGCTGATGGGCGGGAGCAAGGCGACCTCGTCCGTCGGCCGGAGCGGGGCGTCCGCGCCCACGAATTCCTGGTTCACCGCGAACAGCATCGTCCCTCGCTCGGCGGCGAGGTTCGGATACGCCTCGAACACGCGTGTGAGGAGGGCGGCCAGCGTTGCCCCGTTGGGTAGGTCGACGACCGTCTCCCGGAGCCCGGTGATCTCCCGGTAGGCGGCGAAGAACCTCACCGTGACGTCCATGGTCGTTCCAGTGGAAACCATCGTAGGCGGGGACGGTCCATAAGGGTTCGACCCTCGCCCCCACCCCACCATTCCCGATGGAAACCCTTTTCGTGGCCCACCCCGTAGGCGGGCGTGATGGATGCCTTGCTCGTGGGCCTCGACGACCGCAACGAGGAGATGCGGGCGCTCATGGAGTCCGCTGGCCTCCGTCTGATCGACGTCTTCGTGCAGCGCCGCCAGGCCCCGGATCCCAAGTACTTCGTGGGGAAGGGGAAGCTCGAGGACCTGAAGGCGACCGTGGAGCGCCAGGCCATCGAAATCGTGGTGTTCGCCGGGACGCTCCGCCCAAACCAACACCATGAGTTGGAAAAAGCACTCAAGGTGCAATGCTACGATCGACTACGAGTCATCCTTGAAATCTTCACGCGTAGGGCGCAGAGCCGGGAAGCGCGGCTCCAGGTCGAGCTCGCGATGCTCCAGTATGAGATTCCCATCCTGAAAGAGTGGATCCACAGCGCGGCCGCCGGCGAGCGTCCTGGGTTCATGGCGGGGGGCGAGTACCGCGTCGACGCATACTACGAGACCGTGAAGCGGAAGATGAAGAAGGTGCGGGACGAGCTTGAGCGGGTGAGGAAAGAGAGGGCCCTTCACGTGAGTGTCGCCGGCTACGCGAACGCCGGCAAGAGCTCCCTGTTCAATGTGCTGGCTGGGGAGCAGGTCTTGGTCGAAGACAGGCTCTTCACTACACTCTCGACGACCACACGGATTCTCGAGCCACCCGCGCGTCGCGTCTTGCTCACAGATACGGTCGGGTTTGTCTCGAACGTGCCCCTCTGGCTCGTGGAAGCGTTCCACTCAACGTTGGAGGAGGTCTACGCATCGGACCTGGTGCTCCTCCTCGTCGACGCTTCCGACAGGCTGGAGGAGTTCCGTGCGAAGGTGGAGCTCGCCGCCGACACCCTGATTCCCGGGATGGACGTGGGGAAGATCCTGCCCGTCCTGACCAAGACCGACCTGACGCCGCCGTCGGAGGTTCGGTCTCGAATCGACATCCTGAAGGATTCTTCGTTCACGCGGACTCCAATCGCCGTCTCAGTTCTGAAGAAAGAAGGGATTGCCGAGTTGCATAGCATCCTGGAGGGTGAGTTCCGTCTTCCCGTCGAGTTTACGATTCGGATATCGCAGACGGCCGAGAACGCAGCGTTCATGAATTGGATCTATAGCGAGACCGACATCCTCTCGACGGCCTATCCGGAAAACACCGTCGAGCTCCGGTTGCGCTGCCGCGAACGGGATGTCAGCCGGATTCAAGCCGCTGCCAAGGTCGTTTCGGGGCCGTCGGTTTCTACTTCAAGTTGAACTCGACTTTCTCCTCTTCCGATCGACGGTAGTAATCCTTGCCAAGCAGCCACGCGAGCTTTTCAATGCGGTCCTGGTTTCGAACGAACTTGGCCTTGCTGTCCGCCTCGAGGAGCCGATCGAATTCCCGTCGCTTCCGAATCGTATCGAAGAAGTAGTAGCCGCCAATCGTGAGGAGCAAGGGGCCCAGCACGATGAGGAAGACGTTCCACTCTCCCAAGTAACGGTCGATGTCCTTGAGGACCCCGGGGAGGTTCGCCTGGCCGACGAAGTAGTGATCGATCGCGAACGTGGTCAGGATGATGCCCGCGATGAAGCACATCGCGCTGAACTCCAAACGGAGTTCCCGAAAGATGGAGGTCGAGGCCACGGCCCGCGTCTAACGGGGAACCGTTCAAAAACATTCCCCCCGCCCCAAAGCCTTTTCCCGCCCTCCCCTTTCGACCCCGAGCCCATGGCGCTTCGCACGCCGCTGTACGAGACCCATCAATCCGCGGGCGCCACGTTCATCGAGTTTGGCGGCTGGGAGATGCCGCTGCAGTTCCGTGGGATTGTCGCGGAACATCTCGCCGTACGGGCGGGCGCGGGACTGTTTGACGTCAGTCATATGGGCAAGATCCTCGTCAGCGGGCCAACGTCGTGGGCCTTCCTCAATCGCCTCTCCGCGAACGATATCCCGAGAAGGCCGTACCGCGCGCGGTACACCCACTTGCTCAACGACCAGGGCCGGATTATCGACGACGTGATCGTGACGTGCTTGGCCGAGGACCGGTTCTTCATGGTCTGCAACGCCGGCCCCCGGGAAGGAGTCCTTGCATGGATGAATCGCCAAGCGGGTAGCGAGACGATTGACGACCTCACGTTCGACTACCTATGCCTCGCCCTCCAAGGGCCCAAGGCGGCTCGCGTGCTCCAGCTCCTGTCGCAGGCCGACGTCGGGGCCATCAAGGGGTTCACGGGGGCGTACGTCGACCTGCTCCTGGGGGAGCGGCTTGGAACGGGCCGGACGCCACTAGGGCCTCCATCGGAAATGGTGGGGAGGGGGCCGTTCGTGGGCGACGCGGACCAAGGGATCGAGGATTTCTGTTTCGTGACACGGACGGGGGGGCGGAATCCTCGCTGCTGGCGGGGAGGCGGGGATCCAACCGATCGGGCTCGGAGCCCGCGACACGCTCCGCCTTGAGAAGGGATACCTCCTATCGGGTACGGACTTCGATGGCCGCCAGACGCCCTTGGAGTGCGCGAGCGAATGGATCGTGAAGTGGGACCACGAGTTCGTCGGCCGGGAGGCTCTGCAGGCACAGAAGGAGCGGGACGAACACGATCGCCTCGTCGGCGTCCGCCTTCAGGAGCGGGGGATCCCCCGCCACGAGTGTGAGGTCCGTCAGGGGGGTGCGACGGTCGGTGCCGTGACGAGCGGGACGATGTCCCCGTCGCTGAAAGTGGGAATCGCGCTCGCCCGGGTGCGTCCCACGGTCGCCGCCGACGGTACGGACGTCTCGGTCGTCGTGCGGGACCGACCGCTGCGCGGGGTTGTGAAAAAGCCGCCATTCCTATGATGAGAGCGCTCCCTTTCGCGTACGTGC
>VBMQ01000023.1:23919-24880 GCA_005878375.1 Methanobacteriota archaeon
CTATATCACCGAGCGATATACGCGCGCTTCACCCCCGCACGGAGGTTCTGTCTGCCCCCCCCGGATAGGTAAGGTGCCCCATGGCAATCACGCAGTACACGCCCGGAACAACTCCCTCCTCCGGTGAGCCCGAGCCCAAAATGTCCCCCAACGCCCTCGCCGTCCTCGAGAAGCGCTACCTGCGGCGAGACGAGACCGGAGCCGTGGTCGAGACGCCTGGCCAGATGTTCTGGCGGGTCGCGTGGAACCTCGCCCAGGCGGATCGCCTCTACGGCGCGTCCGAGGAGCAGGTGTGGGCCTCCGCGCGGGACTTCTACCGCCTGATGTCCACGACGGAGTTCTTGCCGAACTCCCCGACGCTCATGAACGCGGGCTTGGACCTGCAGCAGCTCGCGGCGTGCTTCGTCCTCCCCGTCGAGGACAGCCTCGACGGGATTTTTGACGCGTTGAAGTGGCAGGCAAAGATCCACCAGAGCGGCGGCGGCACCGGCTTCGGGTTCTCGCGCCTGCGGCCGAAAGGCGACTTCGTGTTCATGAAGATCTTCGACGCCTCGACGCAGACCGTCAAGCAGGGCGGCAAGCGGCGCGGCGCGAACATGGGGATCCTGCGCGTCGACCACCCCGATATTCTGGAGTTCATCACGTGCAAGGACGACCTGTCGCAGGTGACGAACTTCAACATCAGCGTCGCGGTCACGGACGCGTTCATGGACGCCGTCCGGGCGGGCGGCAAGTACAACCTGATAAACCCGCGCACGGGCCGGCCGGAGGGGCAGCTCGACGCGCGGGAGGTGTTCGACAAGATCGCGCACCAGGCGTGGAAGAACGGCGAGCCCGGGCTCTTCTTCATCGACACGACGAACCGCACGAACCCGTGCCCGCACATCACGGACTTCGAGGCGACGAACCCGTGCGTGACGGGCGACATGTTGGTATCGACGGAGCGAGGTCTGATGACAAT
>VBMQ01000097.1 GCA_005878375.1 Methanobacteriota archaeon
CCTGCCGCATCTCCTCGGACACGCCGACGACCGCGTCACACGCCTCGAGGCCCTCCTTCTCCATCCAGGAGCTGAGGGCGTACCCGGCGCCGAGCTGCTCCCGCTTCCACGGCCGCAGGGGCTCGAGGGAATGGACGGTCGCGACGAGCTTTGACCCGTACACCTTCTTCGCAAGCGCGCCGGCGAAGTTCGTGTACCACGTGTGCGTGTGCACGATGTCCGAGTCGATCGGGTCCGAGACCATGTTCACGTTGAAGGAGAGGACCTCGAACGCCTTCGCCATCTTCGGGTCCGGCGCGGCAAGCCCCTTCACGGACGGGCCGTACCGCCAGACCTTGAGCGGCAGGTCCGGCGGCGGGCCCGATTCGAGCGTTCGCACCTGAACCTCGATGAGCTTCGACAAGGCCAGGGCGATGTACTTCGCGTGGACGCCCGCGCCGCCGTAGATGTTTGGCGGGAACTCGTACGTGAAGATCGTGGTCTTCATCGGGTGCTGCGGGAGTCCCCCCGGCCTCCATGAAACTTTGGGTCGTCACCGTCCGCGATGTTCGCACCAGTCGCGGTTGTCCCACTCCCCGTGCGCCTCGCCAGCGATGTGTCCGGTATCCGCCACGAAGTTCGAATGCGCGTCCTTCGGCGCATCCGGGCTTGCGGCTTGGAACCTCGCCGCCCGCGCCACCGCATTGTCCGACGATTGGCGGGGGACCTCCGACTGGAGCGATCGAAGCCACGCCGCCTCCGTCGTCACCCAACCCTCGACGCCGTTCAGGTTCGAGAAACGGTGGCGCCCATACGCCTGATCGAACTCCAACAGCGTCGCTTCGAGGAGGCGAACAAGCTTACCCGCATCCTCCTGGCGATGGGCGCGGCGACACGCCTCCGCGGCGTCCAACAGCGAGGCGGCGAGGTTCGCGACGTTTTGGAATGTGACGCGCGTGTCGAGGTTGTCCCAGAACCGTGGGTCTGAGCGGAGGCCCATCAGCATCGTCACGTACGCGCGCGAGAGGTATGCGACGACCTCGACGTCGACCTTCCCGCCAACGATCGCTTCAGCCTGTCGACCAAAATCGAGCGAAGACGCGGGGGAGCCGTTCGCGCGGTAGTGCTCCCGCCAGAGGTGGCGGCCGTACGCGACTCCGAGTTGCCGCACAATCTCCCGCCGGCGGTCCAGCTCGAACGGATGGAGCAGGTCCCGCGCCGTCCTGCGCACCGCGGTCTCGACCTGCTCGGTCGCGAGCGTGAGCGCATGTTTCCATAACTGAGACACGGGCTCGCCACCGTGCGTTCGCGAGACGACGAGGCCGTCGGACCGTCGCAAGCCCGTCCATCGCGTGTCCGAGGTGTGGCCCTCATGAAGGTGTTCGTCGTAGTCCGACCAGCTCGAGAACTCGACGACCGAGGCACGGGTCGCGTCCTCGGGTGGCGTGGGTTGCGAGACCGCGAGACCGAGGCTTCGAGCGGACGCCACGATCCCTTCGAACCGTTCGGCCTGGGTCGGGTTCGCGAGGAGGGACTCCAAGTCGCTCGCAACGAGGGCACCGTCGTGCGCACGCGCTTTGGCGGTGATCGCGAACTCCCCGGGGCCCGATATCCCGAACGCGAAGTCCCCGCTCAGCGCGGGATCACGTGCGATCGCCGGGACACCGCCGTCGATTCCGAGGCGAATCCAAGGAGGGGAGCAAGTGCACACCCGCGACGTCTCGCACGTCTTCCGAGAGGCTTGCGGCTCGGCGAGACGCGGAGAGAAAGTCGGCCATCGTGTCTTCGGAGTAGGCGGTCTCGGGGAGCCAAAGGCCCACGGGCCCGGATTGGCGGCGGAGAACGGGAGCGAAGAAATCGAGCATCATCGCGAACAGCGCCTCCCGCTCGAGGGGGTGATGGTGCGGCAGGATCGGGTGGAACGGCGGGGTGAGGACGAACCCCGCGCTCCCCTTCTCCCAGGCCGACAGCACGCGGCGATACGCGGCTTCGTCGCGCCCCAGGAGCCACGCGAGCGTTTGCGGTTCGATGTCGACGGAGGCGCATCCCGGAACGCGCTCGAGCACCTTCTCGATCGCGCCGTATGCGTGCAGCACCGCGTCCGTCCAGTTCCGCCCGGCAATCCGCTCCCCGCCAATCCGGAGCGCGACCGGAGAGCGCCGCTCCTCGAACCGCGGCGGCTTCAGGGGGTCGGGCTCGCCCCACCGCACGAGGTCGCCCGGCTGGTACCCGTGGAAGTGGAACGAGAGCGCCGCCAACGCCTCACCCCTTGTCCCACCATCGGAGGTCCACGTCGCGGAACGGGCCATCGCGCGCCTCGAGCGACGCGAGCAACGCCTTGTCCTCGGGCGCGAGGTCGTTCTTCATCGCCGTGCGGGTCATCGCCGCCAACCGGTCGAACGTCTCCGCGTGCATCCGGACGCGCGCGGTCGCGTAGTCCTTCGCCGCCACGGTCGTGATCAGGAACGGCCAATCCGAGGACTCGAGGAGGAACAACTCCCGCGCGAGCTGCTCGAACGCGCGCCGTACCTGTGGCGTCCGTTTCCGACGCACCGCCGGCAGGAGCTCCATGAACGCGTCCTCCGCACGATAGACGAGGTCCCAGACCCACTTCGTGTCGTCGTTGAGCCACACCCAGTGGCTGCCACCTTGGCCCCACGACCCTTCGGGCAGCGCGATCGTCGAGACCGGCGGCGTCGCCCTCACGGCCTCGGACGCGGTCGCAATCGTCCCGTCCGCCGCCAACCCGCGGATCACGGCCTCGAGCCACTGCGGCCCCTCGAACCACCAGTGGCCGAACAACTCGGTGTCGAACGGTGCGACGACCACGCCCGCGCGTCCCGTCGCCTCCCTGTGCTTCACGAGCGTCTCGCGGACAAGGCTGAGGAAGTGCTCGGCATGGAGCTTCGCCTGCACGGCGGCGGGCTCCGGGTGGTACGACTCTTTCGCACCGAGCGGGAGTTGGCGGTTCGTGATCTTATGATAGCGGAGGCCGGCCTCGCCCTTCTTCCGATGGAACTCGAGATAGACGCCGTCGCCGGGATACCCGTAGTCCGCGGACCAAACCTGCGTGCTCGACCGCGGGTCCCGGGCGAGGACGGCCACCCGCGTCCGTCCCGAGCCGACCGTGTGGACGTCGTTCGGCGACGCCTTCGTCGCCCTCCGGGTCTTGGCGGGAGGCCGATCCGCGAACGCACCTTCGTACGTCCCGAGCGGCGTCCCGCCGGCGACGAGGTGCGTGTCGACGAAGAAGTACCGCAGGTCGTTGGCGGCGAGGATTCGCTCCAGGCCGGGCCGCTGCCACCGCCGGCGGGCTCCGACGGGGCGGGACCATGTCGAGGCTGGGCGGTAGGCACATTCGGGCAACCAGATTCCGCGCGGGGCGCGGCCGAATTGGCGGCGGTACGATGCGACACCTGCGCGGACCTGCGCAGCGACGGATTCGTCCCTCCCGAGAAGCGGGAGGTATCCGTGGGTCGCCGCGGATGTGAGGACCTCGATATGCCCCTCCTTCTGCAGCCGCCGGAGGGCCCCGACGACATCCGCCTTGTACGTCTGCAGAAAATCGTGTAATACGAACGCGTAGAACTCCGCCCAGTCTGCCGCTAACCGCGCGGCCTCGTACGCGCCGTGGTCCTGGAACTCCTTCCGGTCCGCCTCCGCGAGGGCGATGCGCCCGTCGCAGTACGCGATGAAGTCGTCGCGAAGTCGAGGGGTGGTGAGCATCTCCGCGAGCACCGGGGTGACGCCGATCGTGATCCGCGGCCGGATCCCGTCCGCAACGAGGCGGTCGATCACGCGGAGGAGCGGGACGTAACACTCCGCAATCGCCTCGTGGAGCCAGTCTTGGCCGTGCGGCCACCCTCCGTGGCCGATCACCCACGGGAGGTGCGTGTGGAGGACGAACACAACCTGTCCCGGCGACCTCTGGGGCACGGTGAATCCCATCCTATGCGCGCGTCCGTCCGGCGACGAGCGGGACGCGGCGGTACCGGCCCGTGCAGGGGGTGCCGGAGGCGATGAACATTTCCCTCGCGTCCAAGTCCATGATCACGGAGACCACGGTCTCGTACCGCATCTCCGGCGGGAGGGACGTGTCCTCGTGGCGGCAAAGGGAGTGCGGGGCGCCCGTGTGGTCGCGGAGCATCTCCTTGAGGTCGTCGACCCCGACCTTCGCATCCTCGTCGGCCCATTCGCCCATCACATGCTGGATCCGCGCGTACCGATCGAACGTCGACGGGCGATCTTCCGCGAGCGGCTGCCAGATCCCGAGCGCGTCCGGATCCGAGAAGTGGTTCGTGTGGGCCAAGAAGCCCCGTTCGGGCTCGACGCGATACTCGTTGTCCGGCGCCGCCTCGATGTCGACGACCTTGCCGCCGTCCCCCGCCTGGGCGATCAGGAAGTTCGTGGAGCACGACCGCTTTGCGCTCGTCACGGCGCCGGCGGCCTCGCGAAACCCGGACGACCCGAGGATCTCCCAGCAACGAACGTGGAACGGTTTCCGCACGTGGGACCAACTGTCCCGATTGGACACAAGCCCGTTGATCGCGAGCCCGAGACCGACCGCGTTGAGCCCGATCTTCCCACCGGCAATACCGGCCTCCGTGAAGGCGAGCTGCTCGGCGCCCGCGTCGCCGCGGCGGCGGACGAGGAGCCCGCGGACCTCGGGGATCCAGTCCCAGTTCTGCCCGATGAGGAGGTGGCCGTTGGCGGTGCGCGACGGGAGGAGCGCGAAAGACGTGCATCCGCCCGCGGCAGACGGTCCGGCGACCGCCTTCTCCATGCCGATGTGTGCGAACTCGCTGTACAGGATCTCGTATCGCACGTTGAGGGCCACGATGTCGAGGAGCTCTTGCCCCGAGCCCTCCGCGATGCCGCCCATCGCCGCGGCGTAGTCCGGGTTCGCGGACTCGATCACGCGCCGGTACGACGACGCCCGTTTGAGGATCACCTCGCGCGGGACCTTGCCGACCGCCGTGAACCGATCCAGGTACGTCGCGACGTTCTTCGCGATCGCCTCCTTGGCGGCCGTCCCGTGACGGAGCCCGATCTCGCGCGGCGTGCCCGCCACGTCGATGAGAGGGAGCGCGCGGTTCATCCCACCGTCCCCGTCAAGTCCTTCTCGAACTGGATCCACGCGGGCTGCTTCACGAAGCCGAGCTTCTCGTTGATCGCGAGCATCGGCGCGTTGATCGTGCTGTTCCACGTGCGCACCTCCGCGTAGCCCCGGGCCTTCGCGAACGTGAGGGCGTGGATCTTCAGGGCGTGCGCGAGGCCCCGTCCCCGGTATTCTCGGAGGACGCCCGTGAAGCCCGTGTACAGAAGCTCGGGCTCCGCCTCGCTCCGGCCGATGTCCGACTGCCCGATGTACCGATCTCCGTCCTTCGCGAGGAAGAATCCTTCCGGGAAGGACCACGGGCTCCCGACGACCATCGCCTGCCACATTTCCCACGTCGGCGGCGTGTACGGGTCCGTGCGCGGGGTGTCGGGCCCGAGGATGTTCCCGAACTCGTGGACGGCGCGGAGGCGGGACGGGTCTTCGGCGAGCTCGTCCTTGAGGTTCACGATCCGGATCCCTTGTGGCGGCTTCCTATGCTTCGAGAACTTGGCGGGGTCGAACGCGCGGAGGTCGAGACGCGATTCCCAGTGACGGGACTTCTCGACGAACCCGCGGCGGCGGACCCACCCGACCTCGTCCGCCATGCTCTCGCGCACGGAGGTCTTCAACGCGGTCGCGTCGCGCGCACGGAGATCCTCGAGCATGTGGTGGTAGAGCGTGCCGCCAATCCCGCGCCGCTGCCAATCCGGGTGGACGTTGATCCACGACTGGAACCGCCCCGGATCGAACGCCCACGGCGTGTGGGCGTAGTCCGCGTACCCGACGAGCGTCCCGGTCTCCCGATCCGCCGCGACGAGCCGCCCGCGAACGTACTTCGTCCGGTCGACGTGGTCGTCCTCGTACCGCCACTCCTCGACCGTCTCCGGATAC
>VBMQ01000091.1:0-8230 GCA_005878375.1 Methanobacteriota archaeon
AGATGAAGAGGAGAAGCAGCACGGCGGTCGACAACATGCCAACGGCGCCGACCAGGTTCGAGGTCTGGAATTCTTCGAAACCGGCCAAGACTGCGCTCCCGAACAACGCGAGGAAATTCCCCAAGAACGCGAGGCCCATGATCATCAACATGGAAACCAAGACCGGCTCGCCATACAGTCGACCGGCACCAGGAGCGACGAGGAGGATTGTGAACAACGTCCCGAAAACCCCCACTACCAGCAGGACGGCGAGTGAGCTAGCAAGGAGGACGACGAGGCGATCGGGACTCCGGGTGCGCAGTTCCGACGTGTACTTGGTCACAGCGCTGGGAATGGAAAGGCTCAGTAACGGAATAATGACGGTCCCGAGGATGCTGAAAATTGTCCAGACCCCGAGACCTTCCGATCCCAAGAGTCGCGCCAAGATCACGGACGTGGTGAGGCTTCCGACGCTGCTCACCACGGTTCCCCAGAGGGCGAAATAACCGCCTCGAAGCAATCGATTCCTAATTGGTTCGGTCCCCTTCATCCTGGACTTCTCCAGTGCTCACTCCGAAACATATGTGCTTCTTCCGCCTCCGGTCGAAGGTGCATCCTTCGCCTCCTCCCTCCCCGCTCTTGGCCCTGAGGACCCCGCGCTCAACCGCTCCATCGGGCCACTCGCCGCCGTCGCGCATGAAAATCATGGATCGAGAGGGAGCGAAACTGGGGTTGCTTCGGAACGACGACTGCACGATCACCTCGGCGGCTGGGGGGTTCCCATCGGATTGGCGCCCGGATGGGCAGGAGTACCTTCAAAGTTTTGAGACTAGGTCGACTTCTTCTCGAACCTAGCGCCCCCATGGAAAGGCTTTACGGCACGAGCCGCCTTGCCGGGATGATGGCCGAAATCGACGTACGGAAGTTCAAGGACGTCGACCTCAAGGGCGGCACGGTGTTCGCGGCACTCCCGAGCGTGGGTCTCGTCAGCACAATCGCAGCGACGTACATGATCTCCGCGCTCAAAATGGATCAGATCATGGCCCTCGACGCGGACGACTTCCCACCCCCTTCATCAGCGAGGTGCCGCTGCCGCCGAAGGTGCACCGGCCGCTCGCCCGGCAACTCCTCGAGTGGGCGCGCGCCCAAGGAGCCCGCTGGATCATCTGCCTCGAGGGCCTCCCGATGAGCCAGGAGCCCGGGCAGAAGCAGGAGCAGGGGGAAGTGTGGTCCGTCTGGGGCGTCGGCAGCACGGAGGAGGCGAACGCAGCGCTCGAGAACGCGGGCGTCGAGTTCCTCGAGACGGGGATTGTGACGGGGGTGGCGGGCGTCCTCCTCAACGAGGGGCGGTGGGCGAAGTACGACGTCGTCGCCCTCCTCGCGGAGGCGCGCGCGTACCTACCCGACGCGAACGCGGCGGCGAAGCTCGTCCAGACCGCGGACCAGCTCCTGCCAGAGATCAAGATCGACCTCGCGCCCCTCATCGACGAGGCGAAGGCGCTCGAGCAGCACCTGCAGACCCTGAAGGAGCAGGCGATGCCCGTGACCACGGACGCCCCGGCGTCAATCTACCGTTGAGTCAGAGGGACGAATACAGGCGCGCGTGCTCGATCGCGAATCGCGCGAGGGAGTGGCGCTCCCGGGCCGTGGCCCGTGCGCCCGCGCTGAGACGCTTCCGTAACTCGTCGTCCCCCGCGATGCGGCGGATCGCGTCCGCGAGCGCGGCCGCGTCTCCCGGCGGCACGAGGAGGCCCGCGGTGCCGTCGGGGACGAGGAACGGAAGCCCCCCGACACGGGAGGCGACGACGGGCTTCCCGTGGGCCATCGCCTCGACCGCGACCATCGGGGCGGGCTCCGCCCACAACGAGGGGATCGCGACGATGTCGCACGCCCGGTAGAGGTCTTCGAGGAGCTCGTTCGGCACCTCGCCCAAGATCCGCAGGCGATCGGGGCCCGGCGCCGCAGCGGACTCGAGACGGGCAAAGTAGCGCCGATCGTCCCCCGTCCGTCCCGGCGGCCCCGCCACGACGACGAAGACGGAACCACCCGCGATGCGCGCGGCCTCCGCGAGGACATGGGCCCCCTTGTCCTCGACCACACGGCCCGCAAGAAGGACGAGCGTGGCGTCGAGGGGGACGCCGAACGTCCGTTGGAACCGCCCGCGGAGCTGGCGTCGCTCGGCCGCGTCGACCGGCGGCGGCGCCTCCACCGCCCCCGGCAGGAGCCGTTCCCGATCGTTCCACGTCCCGGACATGTCCTCGTAGTTCTCCCGGGTCGCCGGAGAGACGAACACGACGGCATCGAGTCGGGACGCGAGCCACTCGAGGGTGAGCGAGCGGTAGGAGAGGGGCGAGTGGAGTGTGTGGACGGCCCGCGCACCGAAGAGTCGCGCGATGGAGCCCACCAGGAGGCAGAACGTCGCGCTGTGGGAGTGGACGATCACGCGGCGCCCGCGCAGCCGTTCCGCCGCGACCGCGAGGATCACGTACACGCCGAACGCGACGTGGAAGGGCCGCGGGAGACGCACGCGGGGCCGAGTGCGCGCCTCGAACCCGACGAGCAGGCCGGGGTAGGCGTACACCCGGGGGGACGCTCGCGTCGTCATGACCTTCTCGAGTTGCCCCACGTAGCTCGAAATCCCGCCGACGATCGGCCTGTACACGTTCGTCACGAGGAAGAGGGTGGTGGGCGGGTCCTCGTCGCTCATCGCGTCGCCTTGCCGCCAATCCTCGGGTCGGACGGCTTCCGCGATCTCGTCCTCGAACCGCGTGAATCGATGGTCCTTCCGGACCGCCGCCAAGAAGGCGTCGAGTTTGGCGGGGTCGGGCGAGCACGCGGTCCGCGTCCACGCCGGCGCGGGGGCCGGCGGGGGTTCGAGGAGTTCCCAAGGATGAATGAGGAAGACGGTCGGTGACGCAGCGGTCGTAGCGAGCGCCTCGAGGGTCCGCTCGACCCCGTTCGCGTTGAGGAAGCCGAGCCCGATCGGCCCGCCGCGGGCGCTCGGGTTCTCCGTGACCGGGAACTCCGTCAACCGCGCGGAGCCTGGGAACGCCGGGTCTCCTCGCGCCGGCCGGTACGGGTCCCCCGGGGCCGCGAGGAAATCGAGGCGCTTCACGAGGCGCTTCCAGCGGACAGTCCGGCCGGGGAGAACCGAGGAATCGTACCGATAGCCGAGCCGCTCGAGAGCGCGAATCGTCGCGCCGTTCGCAGAGAAGTTCGGGGCCCGGAACCCTTCCGGGCGAACGCCCGTCGCCGACGCGATCGCTTCCGTCGCCCGGCGGATCGACTCGACTTGCCACCGATAGGGTTTCGAGGAGAGGTACGGAACGTCGTGGCTCTCTCCGTGGCATCCGAGCGAGTGACCACGACGCAGAATCTCGCGGAGCGCAGGCGCATGGGCCGCGCAAAGATCGGCGGTCGCGAAGAAGTTCGCGCGGACCCCGTGCTTCTCGAAGAGCGCGAGCAATTTGGGCAGCGCCTCCTCGATCCCCCGGAAGCTGGCCCGCGGCACGTGATAGTCCCGTTCGAGGTCCACGGACACGACGACCCGTTGGGGCGTGCGTCGCCCGTACAGCTCGTGGAATTTCGCGGCGGTTTTCGTCCAAGCCCACGTGGCGGTGTCCTGAGACGCGCGGGCCGCGAGCCGATCCCGCAACCCCGGGGACTCGAGCAACGATCCAAGGGCATCCGCAAGTTCGTCGGGATCGCCGGACACGAGGAGGCCGTTCTCCCCGTTGCGGATGACTTCCGGAGTCCCGCCGGCGGGAGTCGCGACGACCGGGGTCCCGCACGCCATCGCTTCGAGGACGGCGAGGGGCAAGCCTTCTTGGAACGAGATGTGCGCGTAGACATCTGCCGCGCTCAGGAACGTCGCGGGATCGTCGATGTCACCGAGGAACGTGACCGCGCCCGGCGCTTCCCGGGCCGCCATCGCCTCGAGATGAGCCCGGAACGGACCCTCGCCGGCCACGACGAACGTCGCCGTCGGATGGCGGGCCCGAACGGCACGCATGGCGCGAATCACGCGGCCGACCCCGCGCGCTTTTCGCTCGTACGCCAGGGGTCCGACGAACGCGATGATCGGGCGTCGCCCCGCCAGCCCCGTCCGCTGGAGGAAGTCGTCAACTTGGGCGACGCTTGCGCGGTGGAGGGCGACGCCGGGTCGAGTGACCCGCGTCCGCGTCCGCGGCCGGAATCCGCGAAGCGTCCGTTCCAGGAGGTCCGCGCTCACCGCCGTCAAGAAGTCGGCCTGGGAGAGGAGGCGGCCGAGGAAGAACCGGCGGACGCGGGAGCGGATCTGGAATTCAGTGTGAAGGGTGAAGATCACGCGCGTGGCGGGGTGGCGGTTCCGGTAGCGAACGGCCGCCTGGAGGGCGTACCAGTGCCCGTGCGCGTGGACGGCGTCGGGCGCGATGCGCTCGAGCTCCTCCGCCGCGCGGGCCACAAATTCCCGGGGCGCGCCGCCGACGACGGAGTCCGCCTCGGCCCCCTCCCGCGTGATCACCCGGACGTCGACTCCGTACGTCCCCCGAAGGGACTCACTGAGCTCCGAGACGTAGGTCGTCACACCCCCGCGGATAGGGAACCAGTAGGGCGTGACCATCGCGACCTTCATCCGGTTCGGCCCGAACTCCGACCCCGCGTATTTGGACTTATGGACGTGCGTCGTCCGAGACGGAGCGGACGGAAGACGGTTATAGCGGCGACGACTCGGGTCGATGGAGACGTCGGGCGACTTGGCGGTGGACCCTGTTTGCGGCATGTACGTGGACGAATCCTCGGAGTTCTCCGCCGTCGTCCGCGGGCGCACGTACTACTTCTGCTCCCACACCTGCCTCGTCACGTTCCTGCGGCCAGAGCAGGAGCTCCGGCGGCTGCGCCGGGACACCGCAATCGCCCTGCTCCTCGCGACGCCGCTCGTCGTCCTCGTCATGGTCGTCCCGCTCCTCGCGGCCGCGGGCGGATGGTCGCTCCCGTACGATGACAACGCGATCGCGTTCGTGGGGTTCCTGCTCGCGACGCCCGTCCAGTTCGGACCGGGTCGGCGGTTCTACCACGGGACCTGGGATGCCCTCCGGAACCGAATGGCGAACATGGACGTCCTGATCTCGCTCGGGACGACCGCCGCGTGGGGATACAGCGCGATCGTCACGTTCCTCCCCGGCCTCTTCCTGGACCGCCTCACGTACTTCGAGGCGTCGGCGTTCATCATCGCCCTCGTCCTCCTCGGCAACTATCTCCAGGAGCTCGCGAAGGGGCGCGCGGGCGACGCGCTACGGAAGCTGCTCGACCTGCAGCCGCGGACCGCGACGGTCATGCGAGAGGGCCGCGAAACCTCTGTCCCCGTGGAGCAGGTCGCGGTCGGAGACGCCCTCGTCGTGCGCCCTGGGGAACGGATACCCGTGGATGGCGCGGTCCTCGAGGGCGTGTCCTCCGTCGACGAATCGATGCTCACGGGGGAATCGATCCCCGTCGACAAGGGACCGAAGGTCGGACAGGACACCGCCCTCGCCCAGATCATCAAGCTCGTCGAGGACGCGCAGCAGTCCCGCGCCCCGATCCAGCGGCTCGCGGACAAGGCCGCGTCCGTATTCGTCCCCGTCGTGATCACGACCGCGCTCGTCGCCTTCCTCGCGTGGTACGTCGTGGGCCAGAAGCCGTTCTCGTGGTCCCTCTCGATCTTCATCGCCGTCATCATCATCGCGTGCCCGTGCGCCCTCGGCATCGCGACCCCCGCTGCGATCATGGTCGGCACGGGGAAGGGCGCGGAGAACGGGCTCCTGATCAAGGGCGCGGAATACTTGGAGAAGGCGCGGCTCGTCACGACGGTCGTGTTCGATAAGACGGGCACGCTCACGAAGGGTAGACCCGCCGTCACGGACGTGGTCCCGCTCGGCTCCTCGGAGATGGAGGTCCTCCGTCTGGCGGGGAGCGCGGAGAAAGGGAGCGAACACCCGATCGCCGAGTCGATCGTGCGCGGGGCGGAGGGCCGGGGAATCCGCCTCGCGGCCCCATCGGACTTCGAGGCGATCCCCGGCCAAGGGATCCGGGCGCGCGTGGACGGCCGTTCCGTCCTCCTCGGGAATCGACACCTCATGGAAGCCGCGGGTATCGCCTTGGGCGGGGCGGAGGCGATCGTCGTCGGCCTCGAAGACCGGGGGAGGACCGCAATGGTCCTCGCGGTGGACGGGAAGGTTGCGGGCGTCCTCGCGGTCGCCGACACCGCCAAATCGAGCGCGAAGCCTGCGATCGAGGCCCTCCGCCGCATGGGCGTCGAGGTCGCGATGCTCACCGGCGACAACGCGCGGACCGCGAAGGCGATCGCGGGCGAACTCGGGATCGAGACCGTCCTCGCCGAGGTCCTCCCGGGGGAAAAGGCGGACCGGATCAAGGCGCTTCAAGCGCAACACAAGGTCGTCGCGATGGTCGGCGACGGGATCAACGACGCGCCCGCGCTTGCCCAGGCGGACGTGGGCATCGCGATCGGCAGCGGGACCGACGTCGCACTGGAAGCCGGCGGCATCGTCCTGATCAAGGACGACCTCCGCGACGTCGTCGCGGCGATTCAGCTGAGCCGCCGGACGGTCGGGAAGATCCGCCAGAACCTGTTCTGGGCATTCTTCTACAACACGGCCCTCATCCCCGTCGCGGCGGGCCTCCTGTTCGCGGTCGGCCTCGGCGTGCTCCTCCACCCCGTGTTCGCCGGCGCCGCGATGGGATTCAGCTCCGTGTCCGTGGTCACGAACTCCCTCCTCTTGAAGCGGTTCCGCCCGGACGTGTGAACCCGCCAAAAGTCAGAAATAGACCGAGGGGCGTCATCGGCGACGTGCGGGACCTGCGGCCCCAGATGTTCTTCAGCAAAGCGTTGTTCGCGATGCTCCTCCTCTCCGTCGCGTATTCCGCGTCGAACGTGCTCGCCCCCTACTCCCTCGCCCCGGGCACCGCCGTGAACCTCGACGGCGCGGCGAACCGGGTCGACAACGGGGCGCTGTACAACACGTTCTGGGTGTATCCGGAGGTCGTCTACTACGTCGGCGACGCGCAGTGCCACCAGATCGCCCGGCGGACGATTTTCCTGAACGGGAACGAGATGCCAATGGACGCCCGGATGTCCTCGATCTATTTCTTCGCGAACCTCGGGCTCCTCAGCGCGATGTTCGGGACGCCCTCGACGAGCGTGGCCCAGGGCATCGTGAACGTCTTGCCCCGCCGCATCCAGCCGTGGGTTCGGAAACACCTCGGCCCGACGGTGGCGGCCGGCCTGATCGTCGTCCTCGGCCTTCTCCCCGTGGCGGCGGACGGGTTCCTGCAGCTGTTGACGACGTACGAGAGCACGAACGTGAAGCGGTTCCTCACGGGGATCCTGGCGGGATGGGTCGCAGGACTCCTCGTCGGCGTCATGATCGCCTCGATTCGCCAAGTCGACCTCGAGACCCGCGAGCTGCGGTCCCGCGCGCACCTCGTACACTAAGGGTTTTAAACGGCCCGCCCGTACGCGCGGCCCGTGGCGAAGGCCGCGCGAAAGCGGAAGAAGGACGACGAGGACGAGGAGTTCGAATTCCCCGAGTTCGATGAGGAAGAGTATCTTCGGAAGGAGATCGATCTCGCGAAGGCCACGTTCCTTTCGATCGGCTTCGCGATTCCGGTCGCCCTCCTGCTCTTCGAACTCACGTTGTCGGGGATCACGATTGTCGCGTTCTTCCTCGGCCTCGGAATCACGTTCGCGATGCCCCGGATCTTCCCGTTCGTGCCGTGGCCGAAGGTCGACTGGAAGAGGTTCGAGCGGAAGGATTGGATCGGACAGGGCAGCGTGTTCCTGTTCGCGTGGCTCGCCTTCTGGATCCTGCTCGTCAATGTACCGTTCGCCGACGTCACGCCGCCCGTGATCGCGAACGTCACGGTGGCGGATGCGTTCAAGACGACGGTGTCCCCCGCACCAGGGGTGCAGAGCGACGCCGTGCGCAATGGGACGGTGTGGATCAACGCCACCGTATACGAGAACGCGGGCATCGACAACGTCACAATTTCCGTCGGGGGCGTCGAACACGTCCCGGTCGCCCTACCCGGTTCGGTGTACAGCCTCCGTCTAGTCGTCCTGCCCGGCGGGCCGCAGGTGGAAATCCGCGCGCGCGACAGCGCCCAGCTGGTCGCTGCGTTCGGTTTCACGCTGAAGGTCGTCTGACCTATTCCCACGGGAAGCGGGGAACGAGGACGCGAGCGACCTCGGGAAGCATCGATTTCGTGAACAGTT
>VBMQ01000091.1:8235-8617 GCA_005878375.1 Methanobacteriota archaeon
TTCGAAGCTTCGCCGCCCTCGCGGCGCGATCCAAGTGGGAGCCAAGACTCATCGATCGCATCCGTTGGCGCACGAACGACGCGGCGTCTGTGGCCTCCCGACGAACGTCGACCGCCCACCGGTCTCCCTCAATGTAGGGGGCGCTCATCGCGGTCCTCGAGCCCTGCCAGCGCTTGAGGAAATCGTCGGCATTCTTCACCGCCACGGGAGGCCCGCGGTGCTTCTCCACCGCCGGAAGCCGGAACACCTCGAACTCGAAGAGAAGGAGGACGTTCCCCTCGACGACCGCGAAGCGCGAGCGACTGATGCGGTAGTCCGCCTTCCTACATGCGTCGGCGATCGCGCGATGGGCTTTCCGGATCTGTGGATACAGGATGTCCTC
>VBMQ01000092.1:0-566 GCA_005878375.1 Methanobacteriota archaeon
CGCCACGGCGGGGAGTCTGTGAAGGTCATCGAGGACTGAGGCACTCCCCAACACAAGATCCGCTCCACCCTCCATGGTTACGTATAAGTACCATGGCGGTCATGATAACTGTAGCATGGCGGGCACCACCACGATTTCACTCCGGACTGCGACCAAGGAGCTCCTTCGCAAGTTGGGCTCCAAGGGTCAGACTTACGACGAGGTCATCCGCGACCTCATCGAACGGGCCTCGATCCAAGAGCTCGACACCCGGTGGAACCGGATCTTGGAGGAAGAGGAGTTCATCCCATTGGATGAGCTATGACGTTCCGCGTTACCGTTTCCGAGACCGCCGCCCGTCAGCTGCGGAAGCTGTCACAGCGGCACCGCTCGCGAATCGAGACAGGGCTGAGTGTCCTCGAAGAGGATCCGTTTCGTTCGCGGCCTAAAGCCGACATCCGAGCAATTGAGGGAACCGAGCCTCGGAAGTACCGGTTGCGAATCGGGGACTACCGCGTTGTCTACGCCGTGGTCGTTCGAGACGTCAGGATCATCGAGGTCTTTGTCCGCGGCCGGGGTTACCGGTA
>VBMQ01000092.1:586-6273 GCA_005878375.1 Methanobacteriota archaeon
GAGAACCGCCCCATGGACCCCGCGAACTACTTCGACTTCCACGAGAGCGCTTTGGCGGGGATGAGGAAGAAGACGATCGCCACCGCGAGCGTGATGCCCAGGTAGAGAACCGCCGTTCCCTCGTTCCCGAACACCATCGTCGCGCGAAGCCCTTCGTTCAGGTACGTGAGCGGAAGCGCCCGAGCGACCGCTTGCAGGTACGTCGGCATCGTGTCGATCGGGAAGAAGGAGCCGCCGAGGAACATCATCGGGAACCCGATCCCGTTCGCGACCGCGTTCGCGGTCTCGACGTCCTTGACGAAGAGGCCGAGGATCATACCGAGGGAAGTGAATTCAAAGGTCCCGGCGATGATGAGCAGCACCGCCATCGGTGTCAGCGTCGCCTTCCCATGGAACAGGAGGGCGTTCACGATCATCATCACGCCGACGGACGCGAGCATGATGATTGTGTAGAAGATCATCTTCGCGGTGAGCCACTGCGCCTTCGTGAGGGTCGTCGTCGCGAGGAACTTGAAGTACTTCCGCGTCCGGTACTCCGCGCACGTGTTCGTCATCCCGAACAGCGGGTTCGTGAGGATCGTGAGGCCGATCACGCCGGGCAGGAAGAGGTCGATGAACTCGAGCTGCCGTACGGACACGGTCTGCGTCGCCAGGCCCACGACGGGCCGGGTGCCCGCGATCTGGAAGTTGAACTGCGTGGCGACACCGCTCACGATCGACACGGCGATGCCGTGCGAGGATTGCGTGGGGTCCCCGTAGAGGGTCACGTTCACGGAGGCGTTGCGATCCCCCTGCGCCGCTCGCGACACGTTGCTCTGAAACCCGACGGGGATCCGTAACGCGAGGTTCACGGAATTCGCGTGAATGTAGTCGTCGATCGCGACGCCCTTCGGGATCTGCTGGTACGTCACGACCGTCGTGTTGTTGAGCGCGGAGACGAACGAGTGGCTCGTCGCGGAGTCATCGAGGTCCTGCACGTACAAGGTGATCTTCGAGTTCCCATTCCCGCTGAAGATGAGTCCGAAGAGGACGACGAGGATCAAGGGGAAGATGAACGCGAAGAACGCGCCCGTCCGGGCCCGCAGGTACTGCGTCCCGAACGCCTTCGTGTCCGCGAGGACGCGGTTCATTCCGCGAGGACCCCCTCGTGCATCCGGGCGCCGACGATCTTCAGGAAGACGTCCTCGAGGGTGTCCCGCCTCGTGTAGATCTCCTTGATCGGGACGCATCGCGCGGACCTCCCCCGCCAAACGCACGTGGACAAGGACGTTGTCGCCCTCGAGCGTCGCAGTCACGCCCTTCGCGCGGCAGGCCGCGATCCCCGCCTCGCCCGCGCCCGCGAGCACGATCGTCGTCCCGCCTCCCGCACGTGCGATGAGTTCGTCCGGCGTGCCCCGCGCGACGATCTTTCCGTGGTTCATGATCGCGACGTCGTCCGCGAGCTGCTCCGCCTCGTCGAGATAGTGCGTCGTCAACAGGACGGTCCGCCCCTTCGCCTTCAGGTCGCGGATCAGCGTCCACAGCTCCCGCCGCGCGCTCGGGTCCAGACCGGTCGTCGGCTCGTCGAGGAACACGACGGCGGGTTCGCCCACAAGGGCCATCGCGATTCCGAGCCGACGCTTCTCCCCGCCGGAGAGATTCATCGCGAACGTGTCCGCGCGGGACGTCAGGCCGACGGTCTCGAGGAGCGACGCGACCTTCTTCCCATCGAGCTCCTTGCGGAAGAGCGCGCCCCAGTACGCGACGGCCTCCCGCGGCTTCAGGCGGTCGAACGGCTCGAAGTCCTGCGGGAGCACACCGACGCGCTCGCGGACCTTCGCGTACTCCTTCGTGACGTCCGCGCCGAGGACCCGTGCGGTCCCGCCGGTCGGGTCCCGCAGCCCTTCGAGGATCTCGACCGTCGTCGTCTTGCCCGCGCCGTTCGGGCCGAGGAGGGCGAAGATCTCGCCCGCGTGGACGTCGAAGTCGATCCCGTCCACCGCCTTGATGTCCGGGTAGTGTTTCGTGAGGCCTCGGACCTCGATGCACGTCTCGCCTCCGTTCCCCGCCAAGGTCCGAACCTCCTCCGAGGGGAGGAGAGGGTTGGATAAAAACCGTCGCACCGCCACGAAGCCTTTTGGCGGCGATGCAGTACTGCGGGCCATGGCCGAGCTCCCGGACGACCTCGTGCGGAAGGACCTTGACATGACGAAGCGCGCGCTCGCGAAACTGAAGGTGATCGCGCCGGAGAAGTCACATGCAAAACGGATCGCGGACGACTTCCTGAAGATGGCCCGCTCGTACTACGAGGACGCGACCCACTTCGCCGCCAAAGGAGACCTCGTGAACGCGTTCGCGGCGGTGAACTACGCGCACGGGTGGCTCGACGCGGGCGCACGGCTCGGCGTATTCGACGTGGGCGGGGACAACCGCCTCTTCACGCTTCTCGAATGATCCGCCGCCTACGAGGAAACGATCCGGCCGTCGGCCATGTCGACGGTGACGTCGGCGATCTGGCTCGCGTGGGGGTCGTGACTCACGAGCAGGACCGTTTTCCCTCGATCGCGGCTCACGGTCCGGAGCAGGTCGAGCACGAGGGTCGCATTCTCCGAGTCCAACTCCCCCGTCGGCTCGTCCGCCAGCACGATGGTGGGATCGTTCGCGAGGGCGACCGCAATCGCGACCCGCTGCTGCTCCCCGCCGCTCAGCTCGTCCGGCCGCTGCCTCGCGCGCTTCTCCACGCCGACCGCCGCCAACAGCTCCTGCACGCGCGCGTCCCGCGTCGCCCCCACCACGCCCGCGACACGCATCGGAAGCTCCACGTTCTCCGCGGCCGTCAGCACGGGAACGAGGTTGAAGAACTGGAAGACGAAGCCTACCTTGTCCCGCCGGTACGCGACGAGCTCCTTGTCCGCGAGGTGCGCGAGGTTCGCGTCGTCGACGAGGATCGAGCCCGCGGTCGGGCGGTCCAGGCCGCCGACGAGGTTGAGGAGCGTCGTCTTCCCGCACCCGGACGGGCCGCGGACCCACGTGACCTTCCCCGCCGGGAACGTCGCGTCGAGGCCCCGCAGCGCGATGACCTCCAGTTTCCCCCGCTTGTACACCTTGATCAGGTCGGACACGGTGATGTCGGACACGGTCATCCACCTCGAAGCTTCAGCACCTGGGCGACGTCCATGTGGCGGATCGAGAACGCACCGAGGAGGCCGGCGACCCACGTCCCCGCCAGAACCGCCGCCAAGGGGATCGCGATCGTCCACGGAACGACGATGGGGATCGCAATCGAGCTCACCGTCGCGAACAGCGTGAGGAACATCGCGGCCGTCACGACCCCGCCCGCGACCCCGATCAGGAGGCCGAGGATGCAGACGACCCACCCCTCGGTGGTCAGGAGACGGGTGGCGCGCCGGGCGTCGAGCCCGCGCGCGATGATCGTCGCGAACTCGTCCTTCCGCTCCGCGGCCGCGGAGTACACGAGGAGGCCGACCGCGACGACGAGGATCAGGACCGCGACGTACGCCTGCGCCTGCAGGTAGCCGTACACCGCGGCGGTCAGCGGGTTCGAGGCTGCGGCCTCGCGCGCCTGCCGCTGCGACGTCACGTACGTCCAGGGACCGAGCACCGTCCCCACAGCCTCCATGACCGCGGTCTCGTTCGCGCCGGGCTGCAGGTGGATCAGGTACGAGCCCGGCATCGATACGGACACATTCGCGCCGGGGAGCGCGGCGAGCGCAACATAGGCCAGCGGAACCTGCGATGGCTGGAAGGAAAAGTCCATGCCCGGGATCCCGGCGACGTAGGCGGACAATCGCACGTTGGCGGTCGTCCCGAGGACATAGTTGAACCGAAGCGAATCGCCGGCCTCCAGGCCGAACTCCTTCTGGAAGGCGGCGTTCGCGGCGAACGCGTCGCCCCGGGCCAGGTCGGCGAGCAACGGGGCCGGATCGACGCCGCCCAGGTCGGCCGCGGTAACCCACGGGACGGTCGCGAGGTACGCGTCCGCATCGAAGACGGAGATCGTACTCCGATCCGAGGAGGCGTACATGACGCGGGCTGCGGCCGCGACCCCCGGGATCGCGCGGACCGCGTCGTAGTGCGACGCGTTGAAGAACCCGGGCGGCGCCCCGCCGGTGCCCGCGACGATGTCGGCGGGAACCTGCCAACGGATCTGCTGCTCCCGGAACGCGTCCGCGCTGCCGACGAGCGTGGAGATCGCGACGACGAAGCCGACGACGAACGTCACGATCATCGTCGTGTTCGAGGACCGGCGGGACGACCGCACGAGGTTCCGGTCGACCAGGACGTGGAGGTCGCCGACGGTCCGCCGGAAGAGGCGGGCGATGAGGCGGTACGGACGGCTCGTGCCCCGGGTCAGGTATCGCCCGACCGCGATCGTGAGGAAGATCGGCGCGAACGGGGCGAGGATGGCGGTGGAGAATCCGAGGAGGAAGATCAGCGGGCTGATCGGCGAGTCCTTGAGCGATCCCCACGCGAGGAGCATGAGGATTCCGGCGGCCCCGATGCCTGCGAGGAGGAAGGCCCGCGCCGGCTTGTACGGGATCGCCGCCTCCTCCGGATGGAAGGACTTCAGCGACGCGATGAGGTCCTCCGAGGCCGCGAGCCGCGCCGGCGTCCGCGAGAGCCCCGCCGCGAGGAGCCATCCGAACAGGGCGGCGACGAACGCCGTGCCGGGGGCGATGGAGAACTCCACCGCGGGGAGCGCCGCGGCGGGTCCGAGGAACATCTCCGGATGGAACGCGCGGCTCAGGGCGAACCCGAGCCCGACCCCGAGGACCGTCGCGAGGAGTCCCAAGATCGTCGCTTCCACGAGCAGGTGCAGCCGAATGCCGCGAATCGAGACGCCCCGCGCACGGAGGACCGCGAGCTCGCGCCGCCGAGTCGTCAGGCCCACGTCGAACCCGACCCGCACGAGCATTGCCGCGATTGCGAGCGTCGGGATCGCGAAGACGAAGTAGAAGATACGGAGGCCGAACGTGGCGCCGCCGATCGCGTTCGGAATTTCCCTCAGCGGGATTCCTCGCCAGGACCCGGCGTACCCGAGGCTGTAGCCGTGGGGCGCGAGCGCGTTGTCCAGGAGCACGGTCTCCCGCGCGAGGCGCCCCCTCGAGCCGTCGAGGTCGAACGGGTTCAGCAGGGCCTCCCGGTCGAGCCAGATTTCGATGACGCCGTTGAACTCCGATCCGCTCACGTTCAGTTGGGAACGGACGGTCGGAATGTCGGAGAACGCGAGGTAGGCATTGTACAGGGAAAAGTCACCGGTGGGGCTGAACGAGTCGTGATAGAATCCGCCAATCGGGACGGAGAGATTTCGCACTTCCATCCGGATGAGGGTGCCGTTCGGACTGTATTCCCTCGTCGCGTGCTCCAAGACGATCGGGTCCCCGACCACCTTGCCGGCCGCCGCGAACGTGTCGGGAACGAGCATCGTCCCGGACGCGGGCGGTGCCGGCCACGAGACGCCCAGACGCCCGACGACGCCGTTGAACGACGGACGGACGAAATTGAGGGGGAGGAACGTCGCATTGTGGGGCAACGGGGTCCTCGAGGTGTTCACGAGCATGGGCACCCAGCCCAGCGGCTCCGCCCGAACGACATTCCGTACGGCGGCGGTGTCCGCGGTCGCGTTGTCCAACGACTCGAACGGCCCGCGGGCCACCTCGTCGACGGGAATCCCGTCCTCGTAGTAG
>VBMQ01000093.1 GCA_005878375.1 Methanobacteriota archaeon
CCCGAGGTCGCACACCTTGACGTCCGAGAGGTTCACGTCCCGCTCCATCATGTACGACTCGAAGTTGTACGACGCCTCGCGGATTGCGTTGGGGGCGAGGCGCGACCCGGATCGGAACGAAGCCGTCCGGTCGTACGGAACGCCGTAGATGACGATGTCCGCTTCGTCGAGCGTCGCCTTCGCGTCCGCGAAGCGGTGCGGGTTGAGCATTCAGGGCCTCGTGATCTGGCGGCGGCCCATCGCCTCCGTGTACATGATGTCGCCGCCGGGCTGGACCTCCGCGCGCATATCGTCCGGGACCGAGAGCTCGAAAGTCTCGTACGTCTGCAAGTCCATGAGCTGGGCGACCTTATCGTGCACGGACAGGACTTGGCCCTTTCGCTTGTCGATCGCGGGGACGCGGACCTTGTGAGTGACGGGGTGGACGATCGACCGCTTCTGGCCGTCGAAGAGGCCCACGACCTCGAGCCTCGCCTTCGCTTCGCCGTGTTTCCCCGGCTTCGAGGTCTGGATCGAGAGGATCTTGCACGGCTCTTCGTCCACCAGTAGGTACCGGTTGACCTTCAATTCGCGAATTTCCTGCTGGACCCACGACATCGCGCGCGCTCCGGGCGCGATACCGGCGTTCTCCATATAATCGTTTGGAGCGCGCCGCACAATCCGTAAATAGGCGCCCGCCATCGTCGGCGACGGTGAGATGATGATGAAGCGAATCTTCCTCGCCGCGCTCGTTTCCATCGCGATGATCGCGCCGCTGGCGCTCCGCCCCGCCGCGGCGGCGGATGTGAACGCGACCGTCGTCGCTGCGAACTTCGAATACCATCTGAGCACCGCGGGCGGCACGACGCCTCCAACGATCACCGCCACGGCGGGGGACCGGATCCTGTTCCGCATCGAGAACGACGATACGACGACCCCGCACCACTCGTTCACGTCCCCGCACTTCAATGTCAACATCACGCTCGCGGACGGGACCACCTCCGCGCCCACCGTCGCCTTCGTGAACATCACGACGGCGGCGACCGATGCGGGGACGTGGCAGTTCTACTGCATCCCGCACAGCTCCGTCTCGGGGAGCACGCGGACGGGCATGGTCGGGTCCATCGTCGTGCAGGCGAAGCCCACGCCGGGGTTCGAAGTGTTGGCGGTGGTGGGCGCAATCGCGGCGGCGTTCGTCGCGGTCGCGGTCATCCATCGGCGTCGGCCGTAGTCAACGCCGCCGACGGACTGGACGGCGACGGGGCTCTCGCTTCTGCGGCGGCGGCGGAACGGCGTGGCGGCGCTTCGCCTCCGCCATCGACTTCTCGAGGGCCTTCTTCAGGTCCTCCGCGATGAATCGCTTCGTGTACGCGTCCGCGCGGGCGGCCATCGAGAGCTTGCCCGCGAACGCGCGCGCGAGCGACCCTCGCTGCCACCGAGGGGCTCGATGAATCCACGGGTGTTGGAACAGGACGCCGTGCTTTGGCGGGCGCGTGCCCTCCCGCAGATGTCGGAATAGGGCACGCTCCGCGCCGAGGAGTTGGACCGTGCTCGCGGGCAACCGCGCGAGGGGCTCGAGTCCCCCCGCGAGCGCGATCAGGCGGGCGCCGATGATCGGCCCCGCCAAGTAGGCGAGGTTCGGGGCGACCTCCTTCATCCGCGTCTCAAGGTGCGCCTCGAGGTTACGCCGCTCCCGCTGGACGTCGCGCGCCAAGGCCGCGAACGCCATGACGGCCGCCCGCTCCTCGGGGGGCAGGGGCGCGCCCACGCTCGACCCGCTCTCCAGCGGCATGCTCGCGCGATCCCCATGCTCCGCGACGAGGTCCAGGAACTTCGGCCCGTCCACGACCTTCGCGAGTTCGGGGAAGTGGAGGCCGTACCACTCCCGGAGCCGCTCCTGCACCTGGTTCGAGACCTCCGCGAGGTCGTCGAGGGCCGCGACGGACTGCGCGACGTAGTCGTCCGCGCCGACGGCCTTCCGCATCCGGCGGCGGGCGAGCGCGCGCATCGCCTCGTGCAGGAGGTCGCGGGAGAACCCGAAGGCCTCCGGGTCCAGGAACGGCGGGGGCTCGCGGACGAAGTTGCCGCCCGCGCGCTCGAGGCGCGGCTCCGTGACGAACACCTCGTCGAGGCCGGCCATGAGGGCGCGCTCCTCGTCGAGGACCTTCCACTCCTCCACGAGCCCGAGGCGGGACGCGATCGCCTCCGCGTCCTTCGGAAAGGGTTTGGCGGTGACGACCCTCCCCTCGTCGAGGAGGAAGGAGCCGAACCACGTCGTGACGAGGAGCATCGCGCGGCGTAGGTTCGGTGCCGCTAAAAAGGTTCGGACCTCGTCAGTTCGTGATCCGGGCTTCCCCGCGAGCGCACGGAGGTCGGTCCCACAGCGGGTGCACACGGCGCCGGCGTCGAGAGCGCCGCAGACGGGGCAGGACATCGAATCACCACGAACCACCGAGTACATAGATATTTTGTCGGCCGTCGATAAAGAATCTTGGGGGTCAGCGTCGTTTTCTCTTCTTCGGCGTGGACTTCTTGGCGGGCCTCCGCGCGGACCGTCGGGCGGCGCCGGGCCGCAACTTCCGGACGTCGGCGGGGCGCACGATCCCCCGCTCCGTGACGAACCCGGTCACATACTTGGCGGGGGTGATGTCGAAGGCCGGGTTGAGAGCGTGGACGCCTTCCGGCGCGATCCGCATACCGCCGACGGACAACACCTCGTCCTCGGCACGGTTCTCGATCGGGATCTCGCGTCCCGTCCGGATCGCGAAGTCGAACGTGCTCGTCGGCGCCGCCACGAAGAACGGGACTCCGTTCTCCTTCGCGAGGACCGCCTTCTCGTACGTCCCGATCTTGTTCGCGACGTCTCCGTTCGCGGCGATCCGGTCCGCCCCCACCAGGACGAGGTCGACCTTCCCCTGCTGCATGAGGAGGCCTGCGGCGTTGTCCACGATCACGACGTGTTCGATGCCTTCCTGCGCAAGCTCCCACGCGGTCAGGCGAGACCCCTGGAGGCGCGGCCGCGTCTCGTCGACGTACACGAGGAATTTCCGGCCCCGCGCGTGGGCGAGCCGCAACGGCGCGGTCACGGTCCCGATGTCCACGCAGGCGAGCGCGCCCGCGTTGCAATGCGTGAGGATCCGGGAACCGTCCGTGACGAGGCGTTCGCCGTACTCCCCGATCCGGCGGCAACGCTCCTCGTCGAGAGCCGCGTAGGCGTCCGCCGCCTTGGCGGGATTTTCGCCTTGGCCAACGGCGCGCAACATGTACTCGATCGCGAAGAAGAGATCGTGACCCGTCGGGCGTGTCGCGCGCAGGACCTCCGCCGCATCCTCGGGCTCGACTCCTTGCATCGCCGCTTGGGCCAAGCCGTATGCCGCAGCCGCGCCAATCGCGGGCGCGCCCCGGACGACCATCTCCCGGATCGCGGCCGCGACGTCCTTGTACGACTCCGCGACGTACACTCGGAGTTCGTGGGGCAGATACCTTTGGTCGATCATGCGGACCGTAGGACCCTCCATCCAGACCGTCTTCAGGTCCAAGGCCTTGCCGTCCCAGGTGACGCGCACGCGTTCACCAGCGCAGGGAGCGGATCAGCCCCGCCAACTTCGGCGGCTGCAGGTCCCGCTTCATGTCCCCCGCCAACGATTCGTAATAGCCGGCCTGGGCTTCGACCTTCGCAAGCTCCGCGCCGATCCGCACTTCCTCGGCCTCGGTTTCCTTCAGGACGTCTTCGACCTCGCGGGCGCGCTGTCGCATCCGCACGAGCTCCTCCGCGGTCGCCGCCAACGGTTCCATCGGGTCACCGCCGAACGTGGTCGTGGGTCCCGTACGCGTGCTCCCACGGCACGCGCCCGTCCTTCAGGCCCGCCGCGACCTCTTCGAGCCGGGCGACCTTCCGCCGGACGGCATCGAGCTTGCGCTGCAGGAACCGCTTGCGGGCTTGGACGGTGTGGAGCCGGTCCTCGAGGCGCGTTCGGCGGTCCCGCCACTTGTCCCGTTCCTGAAGGGCGAGGAGGATGCGACCAGAATCCATGGTGGACGGCCCTCCAGCCAAGCCTCGCTATTTGTACATTGCGTCGCGACTATGGCTTTGCGGCGGGCTTGACGACGAACGTTGGCATCAGGGTCTGTACGCCCTGCCAAGTTGTGAGGGCGCGGGTCACGACGTCGCGGAGCGTGCCTTCCGCGTCGACGCCGAAGCACAGGCGCATGCCCTCCATGTTGCCCACGCCGACGATCTTCGCGACGGTCTCGTCCGTCTCCGCGCTCGTCACGTGGAGCTTCCCGACGAGGTAGTCGCCCTCGCGGTGCGCCTCGACGTTCACGACGTAGCCGCGGTTCCCCAGTTCGTTCTTCACGATGTTGTGCAATTCCTCGTCGGTCACGGACATCCCGCGGCGGGCACGGTCGGAGCGGCGCATAAACGTTGGCTCCATACGTTCCGCACAATTAAGTAGGCCCCACGGCTCTCGCGGCGTCCGCGGGCTCGTGGTCTAGCGGTTATGACATCGCTCTCACACAGCGAAGGTCGCCGGTTCGAATCCGGCCGAGCCCACTCCGCGAATTGAGGCGACGATGGTCAAGACGTACGGTCTGACTCACCTCGGCTTGGCGGTGCGAGATGCCGAGCGTGCGCTGCGGTTCTACCGGGCCGTCTTCGGTGTTCGCGTCGTTTGGCGGGGCGAAGGTGAGATCCAAGTCTCGACGCCAGGCGCGCACGACGTGATCGCATTCGTCGAGACGCCATCGAGGGCCGGCCGGAAGGGCGGCGTGACCCACTTCGGCTTTCGCCTCACAAGCCCAACGGCGATCGAAGCCGCCGCCAAACGAGTGATCCGTGCCGGCGGACGAATCCTCAAGCGAGGCGAGTTTGTCCCCGGAGAGCCGTATCTGTTCGTCGAGGACCCCGACGGCTACGAGGTCGAAATCTGGTACGAGTGAACCAGCAGGCAATCACCGCCAACTCAGACGGCACTCACTCCGGCGCGGGCCGCCAAATCGAGCCGAGGAGTCCGCCAGTCAGTCCAAGCACAGGACCGATCGAGATTGCAAGGTACAAATCGTTCCACGCTTGCCCGATCGCGAACGAAACGGCCTCGAGCCATCCCAGAATCGAGAGGGCGACGACCAGCGCCGCCCAGCTCCGCCGCTGGTCGGGCATGAAGTAGAACGCCGCGCTACCGAGGAGGACGAGGAGGCCCGCGGCCGCGACGATCATGCCTTGCGTGATCAGGGCCTGTCCTTCGTTCGTGGTGACCCGCGGGTAGAGGAGGTCGAAGCCCGCCTTCGTCACGAAGAGTCCGAAGACCGCCATGAGGGCGCCGCCCACGAGGGAGAACAACCACGCCGTGGCGGCCCGCTCGCGCAACGCCACCCCATCCGCACGGGTCAATTCAAACTTCCGGTATGGAGGATGGGCGGCCGAGTCTGGGCAATCTACATCTAAGGGCCTTTGCATCGCTCGGCATGCACGCTGCCCTCCGCGTCGCGCTCGTCACCGCGTTCCTGCTGCTTTCCCTCCCGATTCTCGTCCCGCGGGAACCCGCGGCAGCGGCGGGACAAATCACCCCGTACCGCACGGGCCTCAACGTCCCCATTGCCCTGGCGTTCGCCTCGGACGGCCGCATCTTCTTCAACGAGCGGAACACGGGCAGCATCCGGATCATCGACGCGGGCGGGAACCTCCTCCCCGCGCCGTACATCACGCTGCCGAGCACGAACACGGCGGGCGAACGCGGATTCCTCGGGCTGGCGCTGGACCCGGGCTTCCCGGCGGTTCCGTATGTGTATGCATATCAGACGTTTACGGACGCGCCCAACGGGACGGTTTACAACCGAATCGTCCGCATCCAGGGCAATGCGAACGTCGCGTCCAGCTACTCCGTAATCTTGCGAATGCCGCCCCTGAGCGGGGCGACGAACCACAACGGCGGCGTGATCGCCTTCGGGCCGGACGGGAAGCTGTACGTGGTCGTGGGCGAGAACGCGAACATGGCGCTCTCCCAGAACATGATGAGCATCCTCGGGAAGGTCCTCCGGCTGAACTCGGACGGCAGCGCGCCGAACGACAACCCGTTCATCGGGAACGCGACCGTCGATCCGCGGATCTTCACGTACGGGCACCGGAACATGTTCGGCCTCGCGTTCCACCCGTACACGGGCCGGGTGTTCGTGACGGAGAACGGCCCGAACTGCAACGACGAGATCAACCTCCTGACGCCCGGGGCGAACTACGGGTGGGGCGTCACGGAGACGTGCGCGACGCCTCCGCTGCCACCGGCGAACACGAACCGCGACGGCCCGAACCCCGTGATGCCAATTTTCTGGTGGGGCGGGACGATCTGCCCGACGAACGCGGCGATCTACGGCGGCCCGTTCTTCCCGGCGTTCCGCGGGGACATGTTCATGGGGGACTGCAACTTCAGCCGCCTCCATCGCCTCCACCTCGTGGGGCCGATGTACGACACCGTCGCCTCGGATGACATCATCTGGACCGCGCCTTCCTTCATCATGGACGTCGAGGCGGGGCTGGACGGCGCGATCTGGTTCACGACGCCGACGACGATCTACCGGTACTGGGACAACGGGCGGCCGCCGATCGCCTCGTTCACCGCGACGCCGAACCCGACGAACGTCGGCACTCCCGTCGCATTCGACGGATCGGCGTCGAGCGACCCCGACGGGACGATCGCCTCGTATGCGTGGGCTTATGGGGACGGAAACGTCGGCGCGGGCGTGACGAGCTCGCACGCGTACGCGGCCCCCG
>VBMQ01000024.1:0-3293 GCA_005878375.1 Methanobacteriota archaeon
CACATGGGACGTGAGCACGCTGCTCCACATCCAGCACGTCGCGTTCCGCGAGTGCACGCACTACACGTTCCACGTGTCCCAGGCGCGCAACATGGCGGGGGCGCCTCTGGTCGCCGGGTTCGCGGCGAACCCTTGGAGCTTCGACACGGAGTGCGTCTCTCCGTATATCGTGAGCACGGACCCCGTCAACAACAGCGTCCTCATCCCCGTGACCCAACCCGTGGTCGTGAACTTCAGCGCGGCGATGAACACCGGATCGGTCATCTGGAGCTTCAGTCCGCCCGTCGGGGGCGTGATTGGTACCTGGTCGAACGGGGACAAGACGTTGACGCTGACCCATCCGGGGAACGACTTCGCGGCCTGCACTCAGTACACGGTGTTCGTCGACGGGCAGGACACCCTCGGGGGATCCTTGCTGACGGGTCAGAACGCCCCGGCTGCGCCCGATCCCTTCTACTTCACGACTCGGTGCGCGGGCTTCTACATCGTGAACACGGACCCCACGAACAGTCAGCAGGACGTGCCGTTTACATACAGCATCACCGTCGACTTCAGCCAGGCCGCCAACCCGCTGATGTTCCAGACAACGGTCGCCCCGGGCGTAGGAGCCCTGACGCCCACCTGGTCGAACGGGGACACGAGGGTCACGGTGGCCCACGCATCGCCCTTCCTAGACTGCCGCGTATACACGGTGACGGTATCCGCGAAGGACACGAACGGGTTCTCGCTGATCAACGTCACGGGCTCCAAGCCGAATCCGTGGACATTCAAGGCCCATTGCGTCCCGCCACAGATCACAAACACGGACCCTGCCAGCGGGGCCACCGGAGTCTCGCAGGGGGCGCCCATCGTCGTCACGTTCAGCGAGACGATGAGCATCGGCACGGTGACCTGGCTCCTCGCTCCGGGCGGCGTCACCTTGAACCCGAGCTGGAACTCGCCCACGAACACGATCCTGACCTTGACTCACACAACGGCCTTCGCCGCCAACACGCAGTACTGCGTGACGATCGCCGGCAAGGACCTCGATGCGAACAACTTGGTGCCCGGACCCGTGCCGAATCCGTGGTGCTTCACGACTTCTGCAGGCCTCCAGCCGCCGGGCGGGCTCTCGGTGAGTCGTGCCTCGCCGAACATCATCCTGCAGTGGCGCCTCGTGCCGAACGCGACCTACAACGTGTACTCGTCCATCAACCGGTTCGCGGCGTGGCCGTGGCCGATCCTCAACCCCTCGCCCCTACCCGTCGGGACGAACAGCTACATCCACCTGAACGCGGACACCGATGGCCTCTGCCACTTCTACATCGTCCGGGCCGCTCAAGGTGCGGTGAGTAGCAGCAACTCGACGATGGGCGTGAAGTGCCCCTTGAACCTCGCCTACAGCTCCTCGGCAAGGGGGAACATCTACTGGGTCTCCCTCCCGTACCGCTCGAAGTACCACACCGCCAAGGACATCTCCGACGACCTCGGCCCGCGGGACACGAAAATCGACATCGTCGGCAAGTGGAATCCCTCGACCCAGTCGACGAGCGTGTGGGCGTACTTCCGTGGGGCCTGGCGGGGGACGAACTTCCCCATCAACCCTGGTGATGGGATCTACGTGAGCGCACACTCGAGCTTCTCGTGGATCCTCAACGGGACGGACGGCGCGGTCGCGCACACGTTCACGGCCTACCCGCCGCCGAACGCGAACATCAACTGGTTCTCGCTCCCGTGGACCGCGACGTATGCGCGGGCGAGCGACGTCGTCCGGGACATCGCGGGCGGCATCGGTCCGGGCACGAACACGAAGATCGACGTGATCGCGAAGTGGGACCCGACGACGCAGAGCGTGATCACGTTCTCCTACGCGCCAGGCGGATGGGGCGGTACGGACTTCGTCCTGAGCCCGGGCGATGGCATCTACTTCCACGTCGTGGCGACCTTCTCCTGGACCCCCAGACTCATCACACCCGAGGTGCCGTAGTTGGGAGGCCTTCGAATTTCGAACCAGAAACTATTAAGAAGGACTTGGGCATCTGGCGCCCGCCGGACTGGCCGCGCAACCCTCGCGATGAACCTAACCCCGCTGTCAGTCCGGTTCCAATTTGAGGGAGGAGGTTGAGCGGATGTCTCGGTCGCCGTTGACACGCGTAGTGGTCGTTTTGCTGGTCGCGATGATGGGCTTCACGGCCCTCGTCATGACCTGGCCCAGCGTCCGGGCAGCGACGTGGACGCAGGACACGGACACGGACTTCAACGCCGGGGCTTTGAGCGGCGTCGAGGTCGTGGGCACGGGTCCCGCCGCCCAGATCCAGCTGCTCCGGGACGCGACGGACTGGAACAATCAGAACCCGGGAACGCACCCGAGCCAGCGTGAGGGATCGGGCCTCGCGTACGACTCCACGAACGACATCTTTGTCCTCTTTGGCGGGTACGACGGCGCATACCTCAGCGACACGTGGCAATACGACCCCGGGACGAACACGTGGACGCAGATCGTCACCCCGGGCCCCTCGGGCCGCGAGACGATGGGGATGACGTACGATTCCGTGAACGGGCTCGTCGTCTTGTTCGGCGGTGTCTCGAACGCGGGATTCGAGAACGACACCTGGGAGTATAGCACGACGGCGAACACATGGACGCAGAGGACGCCGAGCCCCGCGCCCCCCTTGCTGATCTCCTATCACCTCACGTTTGATTCGGCGGGGAGCGTTGGACGTTCCGTCCTCGCGGGCCTGAACCTCGTGACGAACGCGATGGTCACGTGGGCGTACAACGCGGGCTCGCACGCGTGGGCGAACCGCAACCCGTCTCCGAACTTGCCGACGCGGACGAACTTCGTGATGTCGTACGATCCGGCCTTGGACCGGGTCGTCGAGTTTGGCGGCCTGAATCCGTTCCCGCCGCCGGGTGCCCTCCAGAGCGACACGTGGGAATACAATTACGCAGCGAACTCCTGGGCGCAGGCGACGACGACGGGCCCCTCCGCCCGGACGTCCGCGGGCATGAGCTACCGGCCCTCGCAGACCGGGCTCTACCTCTTTGGCGGCATCGGGAGCGGCGCGCCGTTCGCCGACACGTGGCGTTATGTGAATGCGGGCGGCCCGCACGTGTGGCAATCCGCCTTCGTGCAGCGATCCCCGCCGGCGCGGAGTGTCTTCGCAATGGCCGACGAGTCGTCCCCCGACGACCTATCCGTCGTCTTTGGCGGGCTCCTTAACGGCGGCTCCTACGCCCAGGACACGTGGGCGTTCGGCCCCGCGTTCCGGAACTTCGGGACGTGGAAGTCGCAGACGTTCGACAGCGGCGGA
>VBMQ01000024.1:3309-19015 GCA_005878375.1 Methanobacteriota archaeon
AACGCGGTTTGGACCTCCATTGCTTGGACCCCGACCTCCCAGCCGGGCGGGACGATTCTTCGGTATCAGATCGCGGTGTCGAACGACCCGTCCGAACCCTCGTGGAACTACGTCGGCCCGAATTGCGACTTCACCCAGTACTTCACGAGTTCGCCGACCTCGATTGACACTTGCTTCAACAACAACCGCTATCTCAAGATTGTCGCGTACTTCATCTCGAGCGACGATTCGACGACGTCGACCCTCGACTCCGTCACGAATGACTACACCGTCGCCGCCGCGAACCCGTACATCGTCCTCACGGACCCCATCAACACGGCGAACCCGGTGCCGCAGACGCAGCAGATCTTCATCCGGTTCAGCGAGATAATGGACACGACCTCCCTGATCTACAACGTTAATCCTGCGACTTCGACGACGGAGACATGGTCCGAGAATAACTCGGCTGTCACAATCAATCACGCTGCGCCTTTGCAGGAATGCAAGGTGTACACGGTCACGATCACTCAGGCGAAGGACGCCGCAGGAAACAACCTCGTGCCGAACCCCGTGGACACGAGCGTCACGAACCCGTTCACGTTCGTGACGGAGTGCGTGCATCCCTGGATCACGGCCACGAACCCCGCGAGCAGCGCGACGGACGTACCCCTTGCCGCGCAGATCGTCGTCGACTTCAGCGAAGCGATGGACACGACCTCGCTCGGCGTGGGAATCGCTCCCAACCTTTCCCTGACCAGTGCGTGGTCGAACGGTGACACGCGTGTCACACTCTCCCACGTCGTGGGATTCACGCAGTGCTCGGTGTACACGGTGAACATCACCGCCACGGACCTCGCCGGCCTCGCCCTTGTGCCCGGCCCCGCGCCGAACCCGTGGTCGTTCCAGGCCCATTGCACGACACCGTACATCGTCACCACGAACCCCGCGCAGCTCCAGTACAACATCGCGCTCAATGCGCAGGTCGTCGTCGTGTTCAGCGAGCCGATGGTCCAGGCCTCGGTCCACGGGTTGGACGAACGGCGACCGGACGCTCACCCTGAGCCATGCCGCGCCGCTCGCGGGTTGCACACCGTACGTCATGAATATCACCGCGGGCAATGACGTTGACGAGGGGCTTCCCCTCTATCCCGGGCAGGCGCCCGGAGGCGCCCCGCACCCGTGGAAGTTCGAGACCGTGTGCGCGAACCCGTTTCTCGTCATCACGATTCCCGCCGACGGCGAAACGAATGTGAACGAGAGCGCGAACATCCAGATCGCATTCAGCGAGGCGATGAACATCGGAGCCGTCACCGTCTCGATCGTCCCGTCGATCCCGATGGTTCCGCAATGGAGCGCCGGGAACCAGCTCCTCACGCTCCTGCACGCTTCCCCGTTCGCTTGCGGGCAGAACACGGTCACGGTGAGCGGCCTCGACTCGGACGAGGGCCTCCCGTTGGTCCCGGGCCTCGCCGCGAACCCCTTCAGCTTCACGCCGCTGTGCCCGAATCCGTTCATCTTGAGCACGGACCCCGCTGACGGGGCCACGAACGTGCCCTTGGCCGCGGACGTTATCGTCACGTTCAGCGAGGCGATGAACACGACCTCGGTCGTGGCCATCTCGAACCCGCGCGTCAACTTCACCGCCACCTGGTCGGCCGGCGACACCGTCATGACCCTGAGTCACGCGATCGCGTTCGCCCAGAGCACGACCTACCAGGTTGATGTCGTGGCCGGCACGGACACGGATGGAAATGGCCTCGTGAACGGCCCCGCCGTGAACCCGTGGTCCTTCACGACCGTCGGGCTGGACCCGCAGATCCTCACGACGGACCCGGTGAACGGAGCCACGAGCGTCCCCCTCGCCGCGAACGTGATCGTCACGTTCAGCAAGCCGATGGACACGACAACCGTCACCGCGAATCCGGTCCCGTTCGTGCTGTTCAATTACGCGTGGAACCCAGGCCCGGTTCCGGAACAAAACACCGTCCTCACCCTGAGCCACATCACCGCCTTCACGCAGTGTGCGGTGTACTCGATCACGGTGCAGGGCAGCGATATGGGCGGGCGGTCGCTCGTGGCCGGCCCTGTTCCGAACCCGTGGTCCTTCACGACGGTGTGCTTCGCCCCGCGGATCCTCGACACGAACCCTGCGGACGGGGCGACCGGCGTCGCGATTGACGCGCCAATCTGGGTCAACTTCACCAAGCCGATGAACACGGGCTTTACGAACGGGGTCTCGACGCCTTTCGTGGCCTTCACGTCGGCGTGGAGCAATGGGGACACGACGCTTCGCCTGTCCCACGCGTCGCCCTTCGCCGAGTGCACGACATACTCGATCAATGTTACGGGGAAGGATACGACCGGCGCGGACCTCGCGCCCGGCTCCGTCCCGAACCCGTGGTCGTTCGATACCTCCTGTCCGTCTCCGTACATTGTGTCGACGAACCCAGCGAACGGTGCGACCGGCGTACCGCTCGCGTTCTCCATCACCGTCACGTTCAGCCAGTCGATGGACACCAACACCTTCACGTGGTCGATGCTCCCGCCCCCCTTGGGAACCCCGACCCTCACGTGGCTCGCGGGCAACACGATTATCACGATTTCGTTCAGCCAGCCGCAGATGGACTGCACGACGTACACGGTCACGATTGGCGGCAGCGGCACGAACGGTCGGCCGCTCGTCGCAGGGCCCGTGCCCAACCCGTGGTCCTTCTCCACGGTCTGCACGATCACCCCGCCGGGCGGACTCACGATCCGGCGGGTCGCGCCGACGACGATCAACCTGACGTGGAACGCTGCGGCGGGTGCGACCTCGTACCGCGTGTATGAGTCGCAGAACCGGTTCGCGAACTTCCCCGGCGCTTGGAACGTCCTCGGAAACCCCGTGGCGACCGGGTGGGACGCTGCGGGCCACCTCACGGACGGACTGACGCACTACTACATCGTCCGGTCCATGCGGAGCACGACGCTCAGCTCGAACTCTACGATGGCGGTCAAGATCCAGATGAACGTCGGGTTCACCGCTGCGGGTCCGAACGTCCGGTGGTTCTCTCTGCCGTACCGCTCCACCCTCCTCACCGCGAGCGCGATCGTCCAGGACATCGAGGGTCCGTCGATGGGCCACACGAAGATCGACGTCGTCGCCCGATGGGACCCGGCGACGCAGAACTCCCAAGTATTCGCATGGTTCCGCGGCGCATGGCGGGGGACGGACTTCACCGTGGGCGCCGGAGACAGTATGTGGATGAACTCCGTGAGCGCGTTCAGCTGGGTCGTCGTCGGCACGGACCGCGCCCCGACCCTGACGTTCACCGTGCACGCCCCGCCGCTGGGCAACGTCAACTGGCGGGGGATCCCGTACACCGGCACGTACACGCGGGCGAGCGACCTCGTCCGGGACATCGCCGGCGGGACGGGTCCAGGGACGAACACGAAGATCATCGAAGTCGTGAAGTGGGATGCGACGACGCAGACGTTCCAGCGATACTCGTACGGTGGCTCGGGCTGGTCGGGGAACGACTTCACGATCAATCCGGGCGATGGGATCTACTTCAACATCGTCGCCAGTTTCACCTGGCAACCCAAGCTTGTGACTCCAGAGGTGCCGTGATGACAACGAAGGGCGTGGTGGCAGTCGCGTTGGCAGTGTGGATGACTGGGGCAGCGCTCCTCGGACTCTCCGTGAGCGCCGCACCCAATCACGCCGTCGGAGGCGGGGTGTTCGGACCCGGCGGGATCAAGACGGCCGGGACCGGGAACGCCGCCAACGAGGCGACGTTCGTGTACTACTCGACGAATCAGCCGACGTTCGCGGTCCTGTCGGGGACGAGCTCGTTCACCCCCGCGGATGGGACGAACCAAACGTACTTCCTCATGGATGTCGGCGGAAGCTGGAACTGGAACGACGGCGACATCACCGTCGCGATCGTCGAGACGATCCGCGGCGTCAATGGGTGGCCGAACACGAACATGAACTACACGACGTCGATGGACGCCGTGATGCATCCGGTCAACGGGACGACGGACCTCGGCGATGGGACGCTCGAACTCCTCCCGCCCCTCACCCTGACGGCGGGCGGCGGGTACGTCAACGTCGTCTGGACCAAGCTCGCGGACGCGCAAGGCAACATCGCGTCCTACCATCTGTACACGGCCGGCGGGCCCGGCGGTCCATGGTCGAGCCTCGCGACGGTCCTCCAGACCGCGCCTGGGGCGTTCAACAACACGGGAATCTCCGCCGGTCGCCACTGCTACAGCATGGGCGTGAACTACCAACGGGACCAGTCCGGCGGCGTCTACGAGACGACGGGCCGCTCCGAGCCCATCTGCGCGAACGTGACGGCCGCGGCGCCGCGAATCGTCTCCACGACGCCCGCCAATGGCGCGACTGGCGTCCTCCTGAACCAGAACATCATCATCAACTTCGACCAGGCGATTGACCACACGGGACACCCGTTCTCGGTCGTCCCCGTGCCGGATCCCGGCAATGATATCACCTCGTGGACGAACGGGGACACGACCGCCACCACCACACACAATGCGTTCACGCAGTGCACGTCATATACGGTGACGGTCACCGCGCAGAACGCGGCCGGGCAGTTCCTGCAGCCGCCGATCTCGTTCTCCTTCCAGACCACGTGCCCGAACCCAATCATCACGGTGACGAACCCCCTGAGCGGCGCGTTCGGCGTCCGGCGCACGGGGCCGAACGTGGTCGTCGACTTCAACAAGGCGATGAAGACGACCCCGCCCGGGGCCGTGACGGTCACGCCGAACAATGGGACGGCCTGGCCGTGCGCGTGGTCGAACGGTGACATGCGCTGCACGATCACCGCGGCGCTCGCGGTGCGCACATACTACTACGTCGCCGTGACGGGCACGGACGCGCTCGGCGCCGCGCTGGTCACGGGCCCCGTCCCGAACCCGTTCGGGTTCTGGTCGAACGAGCCTCCGACGAACGTCGTCTTCCAAGCGCCAGGCGCGGGCGTCTGCGCGAGCGGCGGCTCGAGCCTGGACGTCAGCTGGACGATGAGCGACCGGGAAACACCCACGACCAGCCTCCAGTCATGGTTGAACTACACCTTCGGCGCGAACACGGTCGTGATCACGAACACGCCGATCAGCGGTTCCGGTTCGCCCGTGACGTACACGTGGACCCCGGTGCCCTCGATCGACGGGACGATCCAGATCTGGCTCCGCGTCGTGGACGGCGGGGCCGACTTCGCCGGGGGGTCGAGTGCCAACGTCCTGATCGACTCGACCGCTCCGACCGTGTTGACGACCTCGACACCGGCGGATCAAGCGACGGGCGTTCCGACGGACGCAACGGTCACGATCCGGTTCAGCGAGGCGATGCATCACGCATCGACAGAGGCCGCGATTTCCTTCAGCCCCGCGGTCGCCGGGCCCACCTTCACGTGGTCAACGGATAGCAAGAACGTGACCGTTGCCCACCCCGCGTTCGTTGCGAGCACGCCCTACACGCTCACGGTCGCGGTTGGGGCCCACGACGCGTGCACGCCGGGGACCCAACTCTCCGCCGCCAAGCTCATCCACTTCACGACGGGGACGGGCCGCAAGAAGCCGAGCGCGCCGACGAGCGTGCACTCGACCTCCAAGACGGACACCGCCATCACGCTGGTTTGGACGGCCCCGGGGACCTGGACGGACGGATCGACCCTGCTTGCAGCAGACATCACGGAATACCGGGTGTACCGCTCGCCTTCGAGCACGTGCGACGCCGCCCAGTTGACATCGCCCGTCGGCACCGTCACGGGGACCACCACGTCGTACACGGACTCAGGATTGCAGGCGGAAACGAACTACAACTACTGCGTCAGCGCGGTTGCGGGGGGCACAGAAGGCGAGTACGGGGCCTTGACGGAAAAGACGACGGTCTCGCAAAGCGGCTTCCCATGGCTCATCGTCATCATCGCGATCATCGTCGTCGTGCTGCTGATCGTCGGCTTCCTGCTCCTGCGGCGCCGCGGCCCGGCGGCTGCGCCGCCGAAGGGTGCGGGTCCGTCGTCGAGGGCACCGCCCGAGGAAGCGATTGCGGAGGAAGAGCCGCGAGCGGCACCCGCGGCGAGCGAGGATACGGGAGCGGAAGGTGGGGAAAAGTTCATCCCCTGCCCGAACTGCGGAACGATGGTGAAACCCACCGATGCCGAGTGCTTCGTATGCGGTGCGAAGCTGTAGGCTCGAGGCCCTCCTGCTCCTCGCGGTCCTGTCCCTCGCCGGCGTGACCTTCGGGTACCGGTCCTCGCCGGCGCCGTCCGCACCCCCGACAATCGTGTGGACGGCCCCTGCCAACGGGACGCTCCAGGTCCCCGCCACGGCCGTGATCCAGGTCCAGTTCTCGGCCCCGATGAACCAGACGACGGTGAACGCGTCGACGGTCTTCATCCTGCCCAATGTCGCGCTGAACTTCACGTGGCCCTCGGCCTCCCTGCTCGAGCTCCGGGCTCAGCCGGCTCTCGCGAACTGCACGGCCTACGCGGTCTACGTGACGGCCGGGAAGGACGCGAACGGGACCGACCTCGCCCCCGGCCCCGTGCCGAACCCGTGGCAGTTCATGACCGCGTGCACGATGCCGTTCATCGTCTCGACGAGCCCCGCGGACGGAGCGCGAAACGTCCGCCCCGATTCGGGTATCGTCGTGACGTTCAGTCGCCCCATGAACTGCGGGCCTTCGGGGCAGCTGGTGCGGATCACGTTCAACCCCGGACTCCCGCCCCCCGCGCTGAGCTCGACGCAATGCCTCGCGAACAAAACCGTGTTCGTCTTCACCCTGACGTTCGGCACAAGGTTCGAAGCCGGGAGGACGTACAGTGCCACCGTCACGGGCGAGGACTCGAACGGGTCTGCCTTGGTTGGCGGGCTCGTCCGGAACCCGTGGCCATTCACCGTGAACTCGCCCCCGGTCGTCTCGAAGCCCGTCCTCGATCGGACCGGGTGCCTCGACGCGAGCACGTCCGTCCGGATCTCGTGGACCATGTCCGACAACGAGACGGCCGCCCTCGACCTGACCGTCCGCCTCTGGTTCGCGGACGAAAACGGAACCCAATGGACGGTGACCGGCCCAAGCCAAGGGTTCGGGCCTTCCTCCTTCTATCAATGGACGTTGCCCCGGCTGAACGTGGTAACGCAAATTCAGATTGACGTGAATGACTCGTTCGGCGGTGGCGCCTCGAACCTCAGCGACCCGTTCCGCATCGACACCGGTGCTCCGAGCGTCGGGAACACCTTCCCGGCGAACGGCGCGAGGGACGTGCCGACGAACACGACGATCACGATCTCGTTCTTTGAGCCGATGAACGAGTCCTCCGTGGAGACCGCGATCTCCGCGCTTCCGAGCCTTCTCGCGCCACGGTTCCGATGGAACCCGACGTCGCAAGCGGTCACGATTACGACCGGCGGCCTTCTGGACAACACGACGTACGCGATTCGCGTCGCCGCCACCGCGCGGGATACATGCGGCCCAGGGCGTGCGATGTCCGCGGACTACTCGTTCTCGTTCACCACGGCCCGCTCTCCGCCCTCCGCGGTCAGCAGCGTCATCATCATCCAGATCGACGACTCGTCCGTCACGTTGTCCTGGGACCCGGTGACGACCTTCCTTTCCGGGATCGCGATCCCGCCTGGCGCGCGGGTCGTCTACCGCGTGACGCGCAGTCTGAACGAGACCGCCTCGGGGGAGCCGCTTCCGGATACGACGGACACCCGCATCACGGATCGGGGTCTGGCCGCCGGAACAACGTACGTGTATCGGGTGACCGCGATTGTCGACGACGTCTTCTCCACCCCGTCCGCGCCGGTAACCGTGCGAACGACAGCGGCGTTCCTCACCTCGGCGGCGGGCGCATTGTTCCTCCTCGTCCTCGGGGCTGGCATCGTGGCGATGTTCCTCGTGGGCGCGAGGCTGCGCCGGGCGCGGAAGCGGGCGGAGGCCGACGAAGCGTTGGCGGCGGAGATCCGGGAGATCGTTGAACAAATCCGTCGCGTGCGCGCGGAGCCTGACGTGAAGGCGCGTCGCGCGGCGGAGGACGCCCTGCAGTCCCACTTCCGTTCCATGGTCGAGGGTGGGGCGGAGGGGGACGAGGCCTCCCCCGACCCGCGCCTCGAAGGGCTGTACCGCGCGCTCGCGCAAGCGCTCGTCCAAAGCCCCGAGGTCGACGTGACCCACGGCCGGACGGTCGTCGAGGGCCGCATGGGGAAACTCACGGAAACGCTCCGCCAACAGGGCGCCTCGTACCGTCTCCTCAGCGAGGCGGAGGCGAGCGTCGACAGCGACCTCTTCCGCGGCCTCCCCCAGTCCGCGCGGAAGGCGCTCCTCCTCGTCTACTTCTACGCCCTCGAGGAGTACCTGAGCTACCGCCTGCGCGCTCTCGTTCCGCAAGGCGCCACCCTCTTGCTCGGAGATCGTGGGCATATCAACGTCCGGCGTCGAAGCTGGGTGGCGCAGTGGAACGCGCTCACCCTGGGCAACCTCCTCTACCTTTTGGAGCACAACGCTCACTTCTTCGTCGCGGATGAGTCGCGATGGAAGGCGAAGGCGGAACCCCTCCTCCGGGAAGCCGTCGAGGCGCGGAACAACACGGCCCACCCGTCCCGTCCCGCCCCGCCGTTGGACCGCGTCCGCGAGCTTGTCTATCGCGCGGTGCCGCTCCTCGAGGCGATCCTCAAGAAGCCGCCCAAGGCGACATCGACGTAGTCACTTGCCGACGACCCGCGCGTTCCGGAGCTCGCGCGCTCGGACCCGCATACGCTCCCCCGTCGAGGCGTCCTCGAGCTGGACGACGTCCCCGAGGCCTACGACACGATACCGCGCGCGCCGCCAGTGCAGCTCATCGCCTTCCCGGTACCCCGGGAGCCGGACGACGTACGTGGCCCGGTACTGGTCCTTCCCTTCGCTCTGCGTGTGGAGCGTCGCGCTCGATCCTACGGTCCCGCCAAGCGCGCGCGCGAGATCCCGCGAAAGACGCTTCGCGAACGGATTCGAGCTCACCCTGACATCGAAACCGCCGCGGACGTCCTCGACCGAGCTCACGAAGTCGCGCCCCGCCCCAGAGCGATCGACGAGATCCTTCGCCCGGAGCGACTCCGCGTCCGTCAACGGCCGCCCATCCGCCCGGACCTGCACGGTACCGACAAAGAAATGGCCCTTCTGCTTCGAACACGTGGGGCACGCGGCGTTCTGGATGCGAACGCGGGTGTGGAACGAGTCCACGAGTTCCCACGGGCCCACCGTGCAGAGCGCCTTGACCGTCACCGCCAGATTCCGATCGTCCTGGGGCCGGAGGTCGTACGTGTACCGCACCTTCGAGACCCTCCCATCCTTCCGCGCGTTTGTGGCGATCAGGTCGAGCATCACGTCCTCGATCGTGGCGGGGAACCAGCGTCCGCCGACCTCCAAGTTCCCGCAGTGGACGCAACGAGCCACGTTGATGTATTCGGGCGCTTCGACAAGCTTGTGTTTCCGGAGGAAATCGTCCGCGCACACCCCCTCGAAGATCGGGGCCTCGCGGCCGCACTCGACGCAGAACGCCATGCCGCCAAACGAACGGGAGCGCGGGAGATAACCCTTGGCTTCTCATCCTCCGGCCATGACGACCATCTGCGCATGCGGCTCGCCCTCGATAATGAGGACCCCATCCTCGCCGACGAACCCCGCGCGCTGGGCGGCTTGGACGGTCTCCCGTCCCACGAAGTTCCCGATCGTCGCGAGCCGGATCTGCGCGATGAACTCGTCCGCGGTCATCCGTTCCCCCTGGTAGAACGAGGAGACGTGGAGCCGGATCTCCCCCTCGCGAAGCGTGCGGCCGAGAAGGTGCTCGTCGCAAGCCGCGACGAGGACTTCGGGTCCCCGGGTGTAGACCTTCACGAGGATCAGGATGACGCCTCATCCGAGGAGGCGCGCGGGGCTCAATAAAGGTGCGCGCTAGAGGCGCGTGATCAGCCGGTAGCGCCCTTCGACCGGCGAGTACAGTTCGCCTTCCTGTCGCCACTTTCGGAGCCATGCCTCCGCGCGGTCCCGTGCGAGCCCGCGGCGCTCCGCGAGGTCGAGGATGTCCTCGTGGTTCGCGCCCTCGCCCGTCTCCGTCCCGCCGAGCTCCGCGATGATGTCCCGCAGGAGGACGACCTGCTCGCGCTGGGAATGCGCCATGCCCGTCGTCACGATGTCGATGTCGAGCGGGCTCGTCTCCGTGCCCTCCGACGCGACCCGGCGGAGCCAGTACTCGATGATGCTCACGGCCCGGTCCGCATCCTGTGCGTCGACGAGGACGCTGAGCCGGGCCCGGGCCGAGGCCTCGGACAATCGGACGAACGCCTCGAGTTGACGGGGTGTGATCGGGACCGAAGAACCCGGTGCCTCGCCCTGCTTCCGGATCTCCAGATAGTGATCTCGGATTCGGTTCATGGCGTCCGGCGTCATCACGGGATAGATGCGCTTCGCGAAGGCGACGTACTTCCGGAGGAACTCGGGCTTGAAGTGGGGGCGGTACGGCTCCGCGAGCTCATCCTCGGCAGGGGATTCGCCGAGCTCCTCCCGGTTCTTCAGGATCTCTCCGAGGCGGTGGCTGTGCAGGATGTGCTCCGCCATCTGGCGGTCTCGGTCCGCCTGGGGGATGTCGAGGATCGGGAAGATGCCGTCGAACCGGGACAGAAGCGCGGGTTCCAGGTTGATCTGGTCCGCGATGTACTTCCCCTGCACGAACCGGCCGAACTGCGGGTTCGCGGCGGCGAGGACCGCGCACCGGGAGGGGAGCGTGGCGGTGATGCCCGCCTTCGCGATGTGGACCATTTGCTCCTCCATCGCCTGGTGGATGCTCCCGCGGTCGGACGGGTTCATCTTCTCAATCTCATCGATGACGCAGAGCCCGCGATCGGCGAGGACGAGCGCGCCCGCTTCGAGGGTCCACCGCCCTTCCCCGAACTCGTCCTTGACCGCCGCCGCCAAGAGCCCGGCGGCGCTCGTCCCCTTCCCGCTGACCGCGATGCCGCGGGGAGCGATCGTGCTCATGTAGTACAGGAGTTGGCTCTTCGCAACGCCGGGATCGCCGATGAGCAGAAGGTGGATGTCGCCGCGGATGCGCGTCCCGTCGGGCATCGTCTTCGGGACCCCGCCAAACAGCTGGAGGACGAGCGCCTCCTTCTCCCGCTCCAATCCGAAGATGGTCGGCGCGATCGACTGGACGACTCGATCGACGATTTCGGGCTTCGCGGCCTCCTCCTGGATCTCCCGCACGTCCTCGGGCGTGATGTGGATGTCCTCGAACTCCACCCGCTCCTTCTCCGCGCTGTTGACCTCGAGGAAGATGTCGAAGATCGTGGACTTCGCTCCCGGCCGGCCGCGCTGGGCGCTCCGGAGCACCCCGTTCAGGACGATTCGTTCCCCGGGCATCACAAGGCCCGTGATGTCGTCCTCCATGTAGCCCTCGAGCCGCTGCGGCTCCTGGCCGCCACGCAAGATCTCCGGCGGCTCCTGGATCTCGATCTTCTGCGTGTCGAGGTACTGCGACGTCTCGCCGATGAGCTTGAACTTCGTGCTCGCGGCGGAACGCCCGCAGCCGCCTTGTGCTTCGTAGCATTCGAGCGGCTCTCGGAACGCCTGGCCTTCTTGCGGTTCCTTGATGATCGCGTTGCAACGCAGGCACTGGAACGTCGCGTCGACGACCTTGGGGCGCACCTCCGTCGCCTTCCGCACGAGGCCTTCCACGGTCAGGAACCGCCCGAGGTGCTCCGCCCGCAAGTCTCGGACCATGATCCGGGTGTCGCGCGGCAGCCCCTTCACCCGCAGGTGCACCTTGATGGGCACATCGCCGGGTGGCGCGATTCGGGTGATCGCCTCCTCCCCCGCCACGAGGGACGACTGCGGATGCGCGAGGAAGTGGATCCCGAAGTCCGTGTCGAAGCGGTTGACGGCGTCGAAGAAGACCTCCAAGGAACGTTCCTCGGGGTAGCCATCCGCGACGGACATGATCCTGCCGGCGTAATCGAACGAATCGAAGAACTCCTCCCAGCGCTGGACGAGCTCTGCATGCGAGTACTCCGACACCGCTCCAGACCGTCCTCCCGCCTTCGAGGGGACCGGTGCCTGCACCCCACTCACCATAACGATTGCCTCCGCGCTTCCCGTGGAACCCGCATTTCCGTGCCCTCTACCGGAAACGGCGTCATCCGCATGCCGAATGGCCGCACGCACGGCACACCGCGCATCCGGATTCGTGGGCGAGCGGCGCGCCGCATTCCGGGCATCCCGCCGCCCGCGGCCGGCGTTGGGGTTCCTCCATGGAAGCGGGAACGTCGAGGTCGATCATGCGCGAACCGGGTCCCGTATCGGCCCGCGCGGGGAAGTCCTCTTCCGGTGGGGGTGCGCGAAACTTTCGATGTCCACGGGAAAGGGCGGGGGGTCGGCCGAGCGGCGTCACGCTTTAAGTACGTGCGCGGGAATGCAGGCCGCTCGGGATGGGACCCGCCTTCGAAGAAGTCGTCGTTGCGAACAGCAACCATTCCCTCGTGATTAACGAGATCATGTTGCTGCTCTCGGAGAAACGGACGTCCCTTTCGACGCTCCGAACGGGAATCGGTCTTGTCACGATCCCGCTGTCGATCCTGAGCTTCCTCGTCGCAACGTCGCGGAGCTACGACCTCGAGAACGTCCTGTATCTCCTGGCCCCGCTCTGGGCGGCCTGCATCGTCTTGTTCGGCCTCGGGATGCACATCATCATGCGCGCGATGTTGCGGATCCGCTTGTTCGACGCGCGGATCGAGGACCTGAAGGCGAAGGACGCGTCCGTCCGGGCCCTCATCGACGTGGACTGAGCCAGACGAGGACCCCGAGCTCGGTCCCTGGCCCCACGCCGTGAACGGGCGCGTACGCCCAGCGGCTCTCAAACCGATCCGGCGAAGGCGTGATGGCGGGCAACTGCACGACGACGGGCTCGCCGACCAGGCCCCCGAAGACCGACCCGGACCAGCCACTCGGGAGGAGACGCGCCACGATGCGTCCGATGCGCACGTTTGCAGGGCCAAAGTCGACGTCGCCGGACGCGTTCCGGAGGAGATGGACCTCGAGTCGGAGGAAGGTCTCGACCGTCGTTCCGTTACGGACCTCGATGTCGGTGGCGCCTTGGCGGTAGCCGAGTCCATCGAGCGTCGTGCGGAAGAGCGCGAGCCGGAGGTTCCCCGCGAGGGCCACCCCGTCGGATCGTGGGTCATGCTCGCTGACGAGCCCTCGCGTGAGCATGACCCCGGACGCGGCGAACAGCACGATCAGAAGGAAGATCGCGTCTACGAAAGACTCGAAGCCATCGTGGCTCATCGTCCCCACACCGTGGCGGTAACGCGGGCCGGATCCACGGATCTCGCGATTACATTCGCGGGAGCGGAGGCGACGCGGTGGTCACCGACCGGCTCGCCAACTTCGAACATCCATGTCCGGCGTTCCGCCAAGTCGAGAACCACGACTTGAAACGGATGCCCGTTGGCGGCGAACGAGAAGTTGGACGACGTTGCGTTCGCAAGTTTCCAGGCGACGAAGACAGCGCGTTCTACCGTCCAACGGGGGTCGTCGATCACCGCCGCGAGCAGGGAACTGGCCATTTCCTCGAGGACCCGAGCCCTGTTGGCGGCCTCCCGACGCAGGTAGGCCTCTGTCAGCGAACCAAAGAACATCGAGAAGCCCAACACCGCAACCATGAGAAGGGCGACGTCATTCGCGGCTGCGAAGGCTCGCTCGCTACGCACGCAGGCAGGAAGGCCGCCCGTGGACCATGGTGATGGCGCGTACATGCAGCACGAGCGAATTTTCCCCCGGCTCGCGCTTCGACCAGTCGAGGCGATTGGCGGTGTTCGACGACGCAGAGGTCGATTCCGAAGGCCGGTTGCGCGTGGCGTGCGAAGGGGTGCCGGAGGACGCCGTCGACCTTTCGAAGCCCGCATGCCTCACCGCCGTCCTCCGCCGGTTGCGGGAATCCGGTCGAGTCCACGGCGTCGTGCTCGTCAACGACCGCGAGCGGATGTACGGCGCGCGGGCAACCCAGGTGCTTGAGTCGCTCCTCGCGCTTGGCCGGCTCCTCGACCACATGGCTCAACGTCCGCCGTCGCCCGACTTTCCCGGATTTACCGCCAGAGAGGTGGCGGCCGTCTGCGCCGTGTGCCCGCTCCGACCGGCTACCCTCTTCGTCGGGCTTCGAGAAACGGTGCTCGGGGACCCCTCCTCGTTCCTCCACGTGCTCCGAGAGGCTGCGGAGTCCCTGACGTCCTATGCCGAACAGGGATGCTCGACGTGCACCGGCGCGACCATCCAGGATCTCACGATTCTGATCGAAGAAGTGGAGGGAGCCGTTGGAGGGAGACGGGACGGAGCCGAGCCTCGTTGATGACGCAGCGCGCCTTGAACGTTCGACGTGGGCCATGGACCTCCTCGCCACCCTCGGCGCGGACTTCCGAGAGCGCCCCCGGTTCTCGGCCTCGTGGGTGACACGGGTGCCGCCCGCCGGGGCCTCGCTCGTCCGCGAGTACATCGTGGACGGATCCGCGGTCCGGCTGTACCGCCTACCCGGTGGTACGGAGTCGCTGTACTTCGTCGCCCCGGGCGCATACGAACTTCCGACCCCGCACGTGCGGCTCGTCCACCTCGCGCGCGAGGCGCTGACCCAGGCGCCGCCGCCCCATGTCCGCCTCGACGGTCTCGGGGACGTGCGCGCCTACGTGACCTCGTTCGGCGAACGGCTGATTCCGCGTTTGGCGGCGGAGCGAAAGATCGCGCTGGGGAAGGGACGGGCGGAGGCGGTCGCAACCGCGCGGAAGCTGGCGGCGGTCCTCGCGACGTACACGGCGGGCTTCGGGGTTGTGGAGGTCCCGCTCCGAGACCCGAACGTCCAGGACGTCTACCTCGACGCCCCCGCAGGCGCCACCCCGCTCCATGTGACAATCGCAGACGTAGACGAAAGCCTCCATCAGAGATGCATCACGAACGTGTTCCTCACGCTTCCCGACGCGGAGGCCCTGCTCGCGCGGTTTCGGCTCGAAAGCGGCCGACCGTTCTCCGAGGCGATGCCCGTGCTCGAGACGAACCTCGAGGCGTTCCGTGTCCGAGCGACCGTCGTAGGGCCGCCGTTGAGTCCCGACGGACTCGCGTTCGCCCTCCGGCGCCACTCCGCGGAGCCGTGGACCCTTCCCCGCCTGATTGCCGCGGGCGCGATGACACCACTCGCGGCAGGTCTCCTGTCCTTCCTGATCGATGGTCGCTCAACGATTCTGATCGCGGGGGCTCGAGGCGCCGGCAAGTCGTCCCTTCTCGGCGCCCTGTTGTTCGAGTTCCCGCGGAGTCAGCGCATCATTACGATCGAGGACACGCGCGAGCTCCCGACACAATCCCTGCGTGCCCTCGGGTACAAGGTGCAGTCGTTGTTCGTCCGATCCTCGCTTGGGGGGACGGAGATGTCCGCGGACGAGGCCCTCCGCGTGTCCCTCCGATTGGGGGAGAGCTCGATCATCTTGGGGGAGGTCCGTGGTCAGGAGGCCCGCACGCTGTACGAGGCGATGCGCGCGGGGACCGCCGGGAGCGCCGTCCTCGGCACGATTCATGGCAACTCCTCGAAGGGGGTTTACGAGCGGATCGTCCACGACATGGCGATCCCCGCCACGTCGTTCGCCGCCACGGACATCGTCGTCGTCGCCGGCCTCGTCCGGCCCGACGGAGGTCAGCGAAGCCTTCGCC
>VBMQ01000095.1:0-493 GCA_005878375.1 Methanobacteriota archaeon
CGATCGATCATAGCCGAGCTCGGTGGTGTGGCCCAGATCCCATAGGTCGCCTTGGACCGCGAACGTGCCGGAGTCGTTGACGGCGAGGGTCACGTCCACCGCCAAGATGTTGTACTGCCCGTCCGGCGGCGCGTCTCGGTCGATCCCTCGGTCGGTGATTGGCGTGCCGAACGTGGCGGGGAGCGGGTCGAACTGAGCGGTCGTGTACCCGGCGGTCATGGGCATGTTTTCGCCCAACGGATCGCCGAACTCCGTTGTGAGATCGGTGATCACCTGATACGGCCCGTTCTCGCCCTGCGCAACCATCGGAAGCGTCAAGAACGCGACACGGGCCGTCTGCGCGCCCGTCCCGTAGAATCGGTCCACATTCTTCCAGCCGAGCAGGCCCGCGCCGTAGAGGCGGACGCTCAACGAATACGTCCCCGCCACGTCGACGTGGAAGGAGATGTTGACCGCGATCTCATTGAACTTCCCATCTCCATCCAAGTCCACC
>VBMQ01000095.1:527-6405 GCA_005878375.1 Methanobacteriota archaeon
CGTTCGCGAGCCCGTAGGCAGAGAAGAGGACGTCGTAGGGTCCGTCGACCCCATGAAACCGGACTGAGAAGCCCGTGAAGTCGAGGATGACGGACTGCGGACCAGACCCGAAGGCGACGTTTTGCCCGGCGCTCGTGATGTAGCCAAACGACGGATCCCTCAGATCAGCGGAGATCAAGTACGGGCCCGGGTCGGTGACGCTCACGTTCACATGGACGCGGAGGACGTCGAACAACGAGTTCCCGTTCGTGTCAATCCCCTCGTCCCAATGAGGGGGTGTGAAGACGAGGCTCGGCGGATCGAAGTCGGACCATCGGTACGCCCGTGTGGTGTGATTCCCCGCCGCGTCGAGATTACCGATATCGTCGTACACGAAGAGGTTCGCGACGTAGGGGCCGTCGAACATCGCGGCGCGAACGTCCTTCCCGGGGAGGTCGAGCGACACCGGCGAGGGGCCGCTGAGGGTCAGGGTCGTGCTTGCCACCGTAATCTCCGTCGAGTTCGATCCGTCGAACAAGAGGACGGCGACCAGGAACATGCCCGGCGTCGTGGCGTCGACGTTCACCGTCACCCGGAGCGAGTCGTTCTTCCCGTCCCCGTCCGCATCGATCCCGACGTCCGTGTGCGGCGGTGTCAACCGCGCCTGCCCTTGCCCGCGCGCGGTCAACGCAATGGTGGGAAGCAGGAGCGCGAGTCCAATGGCGAACACAATCCAGCGTCCCGTCCACGACGGAACGCGCGCCTGCGAACGAGTCGTCAAGACCCTTGACTCCCCCCGCCTAATCCGTCGCATGGGTGGCCCGCATATTTAAGGGGCGGGGTGGGAGGAGCGCCCTGGGCCGGTGAGCCGCAGTCTTCATCCGGGGTTGCCCCATCCCCAGCGCCCGATGAAGGTCCGGTCCGGCCACATCGTCTTCGATCGGAAGGTGACCTACAAACAGCTCCTGCCGACGTTCCGGGCGATGTTCCTGAAGTTCCTCGAGGAGACGCAGCAGCTTCCTGAGGACCCAGAAAGCCTGGGCGTGCTCGTCGAGGAGAACCTCCGCGATCTCCGGCGGGGGCGGAAGCCGGAGGGGTACAACCGGGAAGGGGCGATGCGCCTGATCTTCCCGATCACGGACAAGCGGATCGAGATGTACGTGTACAGCAAGACGCGGACCGCGGACGTCCCACGCATCGTGGAGATGATCTCGCGGATGCTCCAGAAAGGCAAGCTGAAGCACACAATCGAGTGGGATAAGCTGACCCTGTATCAGGAGAAGAAGGCGTCTTAAGGGCGCAGCGGGACCTCGGCGACGGTCGTGTATTCCGGGCCAGCCGGCGTCAGCACGGAGCGCTTGAGGCGGATCCGATCCACGACCGCCTCGCCGAACTCTTCGGACGCGAAGGCGTCGACCGCCGCGCGGACCCGGGGAAGGTTTCGCGGACCCTTCACCCGGGCGATGGTGACGTGCGGTTCCCATCGGCGGTTCTCGCGGCGGAACCCGAGCCGCTCGCACTCGCGCTCGAGATTGGCGGCGATCGCCGCCAGGGATTGCGCGCCCTCGAGGCCGACCCAGATCACGTTAATGCGCGTGGGGCTCGGGAACACACCCGTGCCTCGCAGCCGTACGGTGAGTGGTGGGATTCCGTTGACGGCCCGGTCCATCGACGCAACAAGGTCCGGCACGAGCGCCTCATCGGTGTCGCCAAGAAACTTCAGCGTCGTGTGGAGCAGGTCGAGCTCGACGAGCTTCAGCTCCCCTTCGGACTCTCGCAGGGACTGTGCGAACGAGGCGACGCGCGCAAACGCGCCGAGATCGGCGGAGATGAACGCGCGGAACGGCATGCCTAGCCCACAAGCGTGCCGTGGAACGGCTTGCCGATGATCGCGTTCCGAAGCGCCTGGAGATCGCGGCCGTCGACGACGGCGACGGGGATCCGCGCCCGCGCCACGATCCGCGCCGCCTTCGGGTCGAAGACGATCGACGGGCCCGCCCTCGTGTGTGTGTCGCCCGCCAACCGGATGAGGTCCTCGTGCGACGCCCGATCGAGCAGTTTAGCGGTCGGATCTTTGGCGGGGTCGGCCGTGTAGACGCCATCGACGGAGGTCGCGTTCACCCCATGACCACGAGCGTACGGTCCGATCCCGCGGCGACGGCGTCCGCGACGGTGTGCGGCATGTCGTCCGCATCGACCGCACCGAGCGCCGCCAACAGGATGCGCGCGTTCATCCGCGTCACCTTGATCCCGAGCCGATCGAGGAACGGTTCCGGCGCGCCGAGCGTTCGTCCCGCCTCGATGTACGCGCGCGCGATGCCTCCGCCGCCGGTGACGACGAAGAGGCGATGCGTCGCCGCGATCGCCTTCAGCTCTGCCGCCAATTTTCGCAAAAACGCCGCGTCCGGCTGGCCCGGCGCGAGAACGGAGCCGCCGAGGGACACGACGACCGTCTCCATGAGGTGGAGGGGCACAAGCCTAATTAGCACAAGAACGTTGGGACGATGAATCATGGCAGAAATGTCCCATCTGGACAAGTACAAGTTCCGTCGCGACCTCGAAGAGATCGAGGCGGCCGCGGGCCGCGGCACGGAGCTCGTGACCGTGTACGTCCCGCCGGACAAGCTGATCTCGGACGTCGCGAACTACCTGCGGGGCGAGTACTCCCAGAGCTCGAACATCAAGTCGCAGTCCACGCGGAAGCACGTGCAGGGCGCGATCGAGTCGATCCTGCAGCGGCTGAAGTACTACAAGCAAGCCCCGCCGAACGGCCTCGTGTTCTTCACGGGCCACAAGGCGATCGGAGCGGACCAGACCGCGATGGTCGCGTACGTCCTCGAGCCGCCGGAGCCGGTGCCCTCGTTCCTCTACCGGTGCGACTCGAAGTTCTTCACGGAGCCCCTCCACGACATGCTCGTCGAGAAGCAGACGTACGCGCTCGTCGTGATCGATCAGGCGGAGGCGACGCTGGGGCTGCTCCGCGGGAAGCGGATCGAGACACTGAAGAACGTCCAATCCCAGGTCCCCCGCAAGCACCGGATGGGCGGCCAGAGCGCCCACCGGTTCGAGCGGCTCCACGAGCAGGCGGTCCACGAGTTCTTCAAGAAGATCGGGGACCTGATGACGGACGCCTTCCTGAGTCGCGATCTGGCGGGGATCCTCGTGGCCGGACCCGGATACACGAAGGAGGAATTCGCGAAGGGCGGCTACATCCACCACGAGTTGATGAAGAAGATCATCACGCCGTTCTTCGACGTCGGCTACACGGACGAGAACGGGCTGCGGGAGATCATCGAGGCCGCGCGTCCCGTGCTGACGGGTCTCGACTTGATGCGGGAGAAGGAGCTCGTCCAGCGGCTCATGGAGGAGATCCGCAAGCCGGAAGGTGGGCTCGCGGCGTACGGGGAGTCGCAGGTCCGCCACGCGGTCGAGCTCGGCGCGGTCGACTTGCTCCTGATCAGCGAAGGACTCCGGAAAGTGCGCGCGAAGGTCGTGTGCGCGAACTGCGGATACACGAACGAGGGGACGTACGACCGCGACCGGTCGCTCGGCCCGTGCCCGAACTGCGGGCAAGAGCGGTTGGCGGCGTCGGAGCAAAGGGACCTCGTCGAGGAGCTCACGGAGAAGGCGATTCCGATGGGCTCGAAGGTCGAGCTCGTCTCGCGGGATTCCGAAGAGGGAGACCTGTTCCTGAAGGCGTTCGCCGGATTGGCGGCGATCCTCCGCTATCGGGTGACGTGAGATGGCCCACGACCCGTGGCAGGAGGTCGAGGCGGAGGCACAACGACTCGTGGCGGCTGCGGAGGACGCGCGCAAGCTTCCACGGACCCCGCCAAGATTCGAGGAGCCCCCCGAGGGCATGGGCGATCTGGCGGTTCCGACGTTCGCGTATGCGAAGGCCGCGCGGAAGGCGCCGCCAGAAATCGCAAGAGAGTTGGCGGGGGCGATGCCCGCCAGCCCGTGGTTCCCGAAGGTCGAGGCCGCCGGCGGGTACGTGAACTTCCACATCAACGCCGCCAAACTCGCGGACGCGACGTTGCGCGCGGTCGCGGAGAGGGGCGACGACTACGGCTTCCTCCCGCCAAACGGGAAACGGTTGCTCCTCGAGCACACGAGCGTGAACCCGACCGGACCGCTCCACGTGGGCCGCGCACGAAACTCGTTGATCGGCGACGCGCTCGCCCGCCTCCTCCGGATGGGCGGGTACGAGGTGACGACGGAGTTCCTCGTGAACGACATCGGTCGGCAGATGGTCCTCCTCGCGTGGGGCGTCGAGCACGTCCCGGAATCAGAGCTCGAGCCGCCGGAGCGGGACCGCGACGACTACCGCCTCACACGGAACTACCAGGCCGCGAACGCGCGCACGGAGGCGGACCCCACGCTCAACCGCCAAATCGAATCGATGATCTACCGCCTCGAGCACGGGGACGCGACGCTGACCCAGGAGATCCACGGGATTGCGGAGCGCATCTTGGCAGGGATCCGCGCGACGCTCGCGCGCCTCGACATCCACTTCGACTCGTTCTTCTGGGAGAGCGACCTCATCCTCGGCGGGAAGATCGAGCCGGTCAAGGAGAGGATGCTCGCCCTCCCGCAGGTCGGCGAGGAAGGCGGCTCGTATTTCATCGACCTCGCGCCGTACGGCGTGCAAGGCCGGAACACGAAGTGGTTCTTCGTCCGGAAGGACGGCACGTCCCTGTACCCGACGCGGGACATCGCGTACCACCTCGACAAGTTCGCGCGGTGCGACGAGGCGATCGTCGTGCTCGGGGAGAACCACCGCCTCGAGAGCACGCAGCTCCGGATCGCCCTCAAGCTCCTGAACGCGCGAAAAGACGTCGAGCCCGTCTTCTACTCGTACGTCTCGCTCCCCGAGGGGAAGATGAGCATGCGGAAGGGCGTCGCCGTGTTCGTCGACGACCTCATCGATGAGGCGGTCGCGCGGGCGCACACGGAAGTGTCGAAGCGCCGCGAGGACCTCAGCGAAGACAGAAAGCGGGCGATCGCGGAGTTCGTGGGCGTCGGCGCGCTCCGGTACAACATCGCGCGCGTGCAGGCGGAGAAGAAGATCACGTTCCGGTGGGACGAGGCGCTGAACTTCGAGGGGGACAGCGCGCCGTTCCTGCAGTACGCGCACGCGAGAGCGTGCGGCATCCTCGCGAAGGCGGGCACGGCCGCCAAGGCGGACCCGTCCGCCCTCACGCAGCCCGCGGAGGTGCGGCTCGTCAAGGTCCTCGCCCGCCTCCCGTCCGTCGTCGCGGACTGCGCCGCGAACCGGCGCGTCCATCCGTTGGCGGCGTACGCGTATGCGCTCGCGGTCCAGTTCCAGCGGTTCTACGAGGACTGCCCCGTGCTCACCGCGGACGAGCCCGTGCGGAGCGCACGCTTGGCGGTGGTCGCCGCCACGCGGACGGCGCTCGGGAACGCGCTGCGCGGGCTCGGGCTCGCGGCGCCCGAGGAGATGTGAGGCACGAGGTCAGAGGCGCTTCTTGCCGCCCCGGTCCTCTTTGTCCTCGTCTTCCTCTTCTTCCTCCTCTTCTTCGCCTTCCCCGCGCTTCCGTCGGAGGGTCCACTCGCCCGCGCGGACCTTGCGCACGGCGTAGTAGATCAGCGGTAGTCCGACGACGATGAAGAGACCGCCGCCGACGATCGCCCACAGCTTCCAGCCGGCCTCCTTGACCGCGAGGCTCGACGTCTGCTGGTTCGCGCTCGTGATCCAGGCGTCCGGCTCGTCGCCGTCCCACACCTTGATCGTGATCGACTTGTTCCCGACGGAGGGCGCGGTCCAGAGGAACTCCACGGTCGCGTTCGCACCCGCCGCGAGCGTCGTGATCGGGTTCCCGTTCGGGTCGAGCCACCGCACGCCCGTGAAGCTCTGGTTCGTATCCTTGCCGGAGAC
>VBMQ01000008.1:0-3302 GCA_005878375.1 Methanobacteriota archaeon
TTTGGGACACCGCCATGGTTCAAGGGAACGCGCCGACCGGAACATCCACCCGTGTCGAGACACGGACCGGGAATTCCTCCACAGTCGACGCGACGTGGTCCTCGTGGCAACCCGTGACGGGCACCGCGATCGCGAGCCCGCCAAACCGGTTCCTTCAATGGCAGCTCTTCCTGACGACGCTCAACGGGAGCGCGACTCCCGTGGTCAGCGGGCTGAACATTTCCTACCGCCAGTACCGGACGTTCGGGACGGTTCAGACGTCTCCGTTCTTGCCGCCGGAGCCGCTCGTGCGTTGGCGGGCGTTCTTCGCGACCGACAACCGACCCCGAGGGACGAGCCTCCTCTACGAACTGTCGCTCAATGGCGGTTCGAGTTGGAGTTCGGTGGTCGATGGCCAGAACCTCGCCACCCTGCCGAACTCGACCGCGATCCTCCGCGCGACGTTCCTTTCAGTGAATGCGAGCGTTTCTCCGACCGTCCATTCCCTCGTCCTTCGCTACGAATACTACGGCCCGCTCTTCCGCATCACCGTGATGCCCGCGGTCACGACGATGACCGCCGACGATGCCCAGGCGTTCACCGCCACAGCGGTCGACCAGTGGGGCCATCGCCTCGCCGTCGGATGCACCTGGACGACGAACGATCCGTGGGGGACCGTCACGCCGACGGCCCCTCTCAACGCGACGTACTCGGCGGGTCGCGTGGGCCCCTGGGAGGTGTGGTGCATGAGCGGTGCGACGGGCGGCGCCGCCAACGTCACGGTCGTGCCCGGTCGGCTCTCACGGATTTCGCTGACGCCGCCGTCCCCCGCCATCCCCGTCGCGACGCAGCAGCCGTTCACCGCCCACGGGTTCGACGCTGACGGGAACGACGTGGCCTTGACCGGAACCACGTGGTCCACGACGATCGGTCAGCTCGCCTCGGCCAGCGCGACCTCCGCCACCCTCGTCGCCCCGACGACGCCCGGGACGGGGACGATCACCGCCACCGTCGGGACGATCTGCGGGAGTACGGGCGTGACCGTGACCGCCGTCGGCACGCCGCGGATCAACGGGACCGTCCCGGACCAGGTCGCGAACGAAGACGACCCGCCGTGGATCCTGAACCTGGCAACGTTCGCGCAGAATCAGCCGGACGCGAACGACACGACGATGAACCTGAAGTGGGACCTCGACGGCGTCGACGACGCCCTCTACTCCGTGTTCGGTGAAGACCGGTTCGGGTGGCACCAGCTCCAATTCATTCCGCGCGCCGACGCGAACGGCCGGAACCAGGTGAAGCTGTGGCTCGAGGACCGGAGCGGGGCGCGCTCCTTCCAATGGCTCAACGTGACGATCCGGCCGAAGAACGACGCGCCCGTATTCATCGCGGTCCCGGAGCTGTACGTGAAGTACGATGCGCCGTACACGTTCGATTGGCTGCCGTATGTGAAGGACGTGGACACGCCCGCGGGCGGCCTCTCCCTGACGACGGAGGATCCCACGCACATCACGACGCACGCGCTCAACGCGACGTACCTGTACGACCGGAGCTTCGATGGGCAAGTGGTGGCGGTGCGACACCGGGTATCGGACGGGGAGGGAGCGACGATCGCCCTCGTCCTCATCCACGTGATCGCGAACCCGCCGCCGAACAACAAGGAGCCGCTCCCCGACCTTGCGCTCATCGAGGACACTCCGGCGACCGACGTGTTCCCGAAGTCCCTGACCGCGTACTTCGACAGCCCGGAGGGCAGGACGCTCTTCTACTCCTACAACTTCACGCACCTGCAGGTCGCGATCCGCGACGACGGGACGAAGGTCCGCGTCAACGTCACGGGGGACAAGGACTTCTGCGGCTTCGACCGGATCACGTTCCGCGCGACGGACCCGGCGACCCACGCGTTCGCGGAATACACGGTGCACGTGACCGTCGCCTGCGTGAACGACCCGCCCGTGCTCGCGTGGCGGGACGACGTCTATGTCGCGTTCAACATCAGCTACCTCCTCGTCCTCACGCCGTTCATCTCGGACGTGGACTCGCCCCTCGCGTCTCTCACGCTTACGACGAGCGACCCCGCCCACGCGGCCGTGGACCGGTTCTCGATCTCTTTCCTGTACACGCGGTACGAGCTCGGGCCGAACCCGCAGTACGTGATCCCGGTCGACCTCACGGTCTCCGATGGAGCGATGACGACCTCGCGGCGGATCGACGTGATCGTGAGCGACGACCGGCCGCCGGAGCTCACTGCGGCGTTCGAACCCCTGCAGTTCGATGAAGATACGGTCCAGCGCGACATCGTCGACCTCGCCTACCACTTCCTGGACTACGAGGACGGGCGAGGCCTCACGTGGGCCGCGAACGGGACGAACGTCGTCCCCACGCTCTCCGGGAGCAACGTCACGCTGACCCCGCGCCCGAACTGGAACGGGGAAGAGGTGATCGTGTTCCGGGCGACGGACGCGAGCGGGGCGTTCGCCCTCGGGTATCTCGTTCGCTCCCGCCCCAGGTCCGGAACGGCGGCACGTGGGTCCTCGACCTGCGGCCGTACGTCTCGGATGTGGACAACGCCCTCGAGTCGCTGAGCTTCGAAACGAACTCCCCGCACGTGCAGGCGATCGGGTTCCTCCTCGTGTTCAACTACGCGAACGCGGACGCGGACGAGCAGGTCGTCGTCACGGTTCGCGACCCCGCCAACTTGACGGACGCGGTCACGATTTCGGTGAAGGTGACCGGGCCCACGATCTGGGCGAGCATCCTGTGGCCCTGGTCGGGCTTGGCGGCGTTCGTCATCGCGGCGCTCGGGTACGTCCTGTGGACCCGATACACGGCGCGGCGGTTCTCGATCGAGGACCTGTTCCTGATCGGCCGCGAGGGCCGCCTGATCATGCACACGACCCGCCGGCTGCGGGCGGACCGGGACTCGGATATCTTGAGTGGAATGCTCACCGCGATCATGCTGTTCGTGCGCGACTCGTTCAGGGAGGAGAACGAGGACCTGAAAGCGTTCGAGTTCGGGGACCGGAAGGTCGCCGTCGAGCGCGGCGGGAACGTGATCGGGGCGGCAATCTGTGCGGGCACGGTCCCGGACGGGATTCCCCTCCAACTCCGCCACTTCATAACGGACATCGAGGACCGGTTCGGGGACCGCCTTGCGAAGTGGTCCGGCGACCTCGACGATCTCCCCGGGCTCAAGCGGATGATGGAGGACTTCGGCCGTCGGGGCAAGTGGCGGGTCGGGGACTGGGGCAAGCTCGCGGAGCCCGCGGAATTGGGTGTCGAGACGTCGGCCCCGGTCGAGGAAACCGTGGACGACACCGAGT
>VBMQ01000008.1:3396-18999 GCA_005878375.1 Methanobacteriota archaeon
GGCCGACGTGCGCCTTGTAGTCGTGCCCCGGAGTCCGCCGCCACGGCAACTCGAAGAGCCCGTTGATGTTGAGATACAGCTCCGGGAGCAGCCAGAACGCGACGAGCATCAGGATCAGGAGCACCACGAAGCTCAGACCCTTTCCGTATCCGTTGTGTACGAACTCCCAGTCGTCCCCGCGGACGTCGAAAAAGTAGATCACGACAACGTTGCGGACGAGGTTCATCACGTACGTTGTGGGCACGAGGATCGCGAGGACGAGCGCCTTCCGTCTTGGCGGGTCCGTCGTTCCCGGGACGAGCGCGGCGGTGATCGTCAGCCCTTGGATCGCGGTGCACGCGAGGATGATGTTCACGACGGGTTGCCCGTTCGACAGGACCGGGGCGAAGATCTCGTTCCCGTTCCCCCGCCAAAGGCCCGTGTTGCCCTGGAAGTCGACGGCTCCGGCGGAATATCCCGGCGCGAAGAGATTGAGGAGCGCGGCAGTTTGGTTCGCAACGACCTGGATGAGCCCGCCAGAGAGGGTAAAGAACGCCCCTCCGGCGAGGAACCGCAGCGGGCCGTATTCCTCCCGCCAATCGTAGGAGCGTTTTTCGTGGGCGGCGAGGAAGAGGAAGACGGGGAGCGCCGCCGCCGCGCCGAGGGAATTCACGGCGTCGCCGAGGCCGAGGAACGCGGGCACCTGAAGGAACCAGAAGACACCGAAGGCGGTCCACGCGGCCCCGCGGGCGAGGTGGCACCGGCGATCCTTCCAGAAGAAGCCGACGCCGAACAACACAATTCCGGAGAACAAGAGGACGTCGAGCGCGAGGCGCAGGTCCATGGGACCTCAACCAGTGGCGGGGGACTATAAAGCGTCAGCGCCGGTCGTCATGGGGCGGCCGACGCCTCTTCCGCCCGCGACTCCGCCACCTGCTTGAAGTGCTTCAGCCGCATGAAATTGTCCCGCTCCATCTCGTCGAGCCGCTGGCGGATCCATGCTTCCGTGGATTTCAGCTCCGGGATCACGCGGTACTCGAGCGCGTTCACGCGGCGCTTCACCTTCTCGATTTCTTCGATGAGGCGGCGCATCGTCGTCTCGATCTCCGCGGCGGTGATCACGTTCTCGACGAGGTCTTCGTACGCTTCCGCGGCCTCGTCGATCCGCGCGCTCGTCTGGATGATCCCGTACCCACGGCCCTCCACATTGACCCGGACCTTCTTCGCCTCGATCCGCGGGACCACGATGCCCATCACGTTCCGGGTCTTCAGGTCAAGCGTCGGCCGCTCGAGGCGCGCGAACGCGGCGGACCGGACGCCGATCGCGCCTTCCACCGCCCGTGCGACGGCGATCCGTTGCGAGGCGATGCGGTACTTTTCGACGAGGTTTGATCGCATCTTCTTGGCCCGATCAAGGACGCGGAAGAATTCCACGATGAGCGCGTCTCGTTTCAGTTTCAGGAGACGATGTCCGCGCTCCGCGGTCCGACGGGTGCGCCGCACGAGCAGGAGCTGCGATCGTGTCGGCTTGTACGATTGGATGACCACGGCTACGCCGCCGCCTTCTGCGCCTGGCGGTACTTCGGATGGAACCGCTCGAGCGTCTTCCGGTCGATCTTCGTGAGCCACGCGTCGTCCAATCCCGCCAACAGCTTCCACGCGATCTCGAGGGACTCGACGACGGTCCGGTCCTCCTCGCGCCCTTGCCGGATGAACTCCTGCTCGAACCGGTCCGCGAACTCGAGGAACCTTCGGTCTCGCTCGCCGAGCGCCTCCTTCCCGACGATCGCGACGAGGCCTCGCGCGTCCTTGCCTTCCGCGTACGCTGCGTAGAGCTGGTCCGAGACCTGCTTGTGGTCCTCGCGCGTCTTCTTCACGTCGATCCCGGGCCCCATGAGGCGGGAGAGCGACGGCAGCGGGTCGACCGGCGGGTAGATGCCCTTTCGATGGAGTTCCCGCGAGATTGCGATCTGTCCTTCCGTGATGTAGGCGGAGAGATCTGCGATCGGGTGCGTCCAGTCGTCGTCCGGGATGGCGGCGATCGGGATCTGCGTGATGCTGCCGCGCTTTCCTTTGATTCGGCCCGCGCGCTCGTACAGAGTGGATAGATCCGTGTACATGTAACCGGGGTAGCCGCGCCGGCCCGGCACCTCTTCGCGGGCTGCACCGATTTGCCGCAACGCCTCCGCGTAGTTCGTCATGTCCGTCAGGATTACGAGGACGTGCATGTCCTTCTCGTACGCGAGGTACTCCGCGGCGGTGAGCGCCATCCGCGGGGTGATGAGCCGCTCGACGGCGGGGTCGTCCGCGAGGTTCAGGAAGAGGACCGCGCGCTTCAGCGCGCCCGTGCGCTCGAAGTCGTTCATGAACGCGCGCGCCTCCTCGTTCGTGATCCCCATCGCGGCGAAGACGACGGCGAACGCCTCGACGGCGTCGGGCACCTTCGATTGGCGGGCGATCTGCAACGCGACCTCGTTGTGCGGTAGGCCCGCGCCGGAGAACAGTGGGAGCTTCTGCCCGCGCACGAGCGCGTTCATCGTGTCGATCGTGCTGATCCCGGTCTGGATGAAGTCCTTCGGGTTGTCGCGCGCGTACGGGTTGATCGCCGCGCCCGTGATGTCCCGTCGCTGATCCGGGATGATTGGCGGGCCGCCGTCGATCGCGTCCCCGCTCCCGGAGAGGATGCGGCCGAGCATGTCCTGCGAGACGCCGAGCTTGATCGTCTCGCCGAGGAACTTCACGCCGGACGCGCGGTCCACACCCGCCGTGCCCTCGAACACCTGGACGACGACGACCTCCTTGCTCGAGTCGAGCACTTGTCCTCGCCGGCGTTCCCCGTTCGGCAGCAGGAGCTCGACGAGCTCGTTGTAACCGACGAACTCCGTCTTCTCCACGAACACGAGCGGCCCCGCGATCTGCGTGATCGTCCGGTACTCGCGTGCCATCTACGCGACCTCCAGCTTCCGGAACTCGTCCTCCATCTGGGCGACGGCGCGCTGGATCTCCTCGTCGTACTTCTCCTCGAACTTCACGCGCGCGAGGAGCTCGCGGGACTTGATCCCGGCGATGTCCTTCAGCGAGACGTCGAGCTTGAGCGCCTTCTGCCCGAGGTCGAAGTACTGCCGGACCGCGCGGATCAAGGCGATTTGGCGGGCGAGGGTCGCGAATGTGTCGACCTTGTGGAACGCGTTCTGCTGGAGGAAGTACTCGCGGATCATGCGGGCGACCGCGAGGGTGAGCTGCTGGTCCTCCGGGAGCGCGTCCGCGCCGACGAGGCGAACGATCTCCTCGAGCTCCGCCTCCTCCTGCAAAACCTTCGACGTCCAGGCCCGCAACTCCGGCCACTCCTCCCCGATGTTCTTCCGGTACCACGGGTCGAGGAGTCCGGAGTACAGGCTGTACGAGGTGAGCCAGTTCACGGCGGGGAAGTGGCGGCGCTCCCGGAGCTTCGTGTCGAGCGCCCAGAACACCTTCGTGATGCGCAAAGTCCCCTGCGTCACCGGTTCGGAGAAGTCGCCGCCGGACGGGCTCACGGCCCCGACGACCGAGATGCTCCCCTCCGGCCCCGCCAAGGTCTTGACCCGGCCCGCGCGCTCGTAAAACTCGGAGAGGCGCGCGCTCAGATACGCGGGGAAGCCCTCTTCGCCCGGCATCTCTTCGAGCCGGCTGCTGATCTCGCGCATCGCCTCCGCCCAGCGGGAGGTCGAGTCCGCCATCAGGGCGACGTCGTACCCCATGTCGCGGTAGTACTCCGCGATCGTCATCCCCGTGTACACGGACGCCTCCCGCGCGGCGACGGGCATGTTGCTCGTGTTCGCGATCAGGACCGTGCGCTCCATGAGCGGGCGGCCGGTCTGCGGGTCCTCAAGGTGCGGGAACTCCGTCAGCACCTCCGTCATCTCGTTCCCGCGCTCCCCGCATCCGATGTAGACGACGATCTTCGCGTCGCACCACTTCGCGAGCTGGTGCTCGGAAACGGTGTTGTGGAGAACCGTCGGAAGATTGCCGCCAAGGAAGTTATGCGGGCCGGGAACTGTAAGGTCGTACACCGTCTCTCGGCCCCAGCGGACGTGCTTGGCGGTGATAACGTCGGCGACCGCATGGCCGGTGGCGGGGTTCTCCGAAACGATGATTCGATCGCCCACCGCCAATTTCGCGGCGGACACCTCGCCCTTGGCGGTAAAGAGCCGGTGGATCGGCGTGAGGAGGAGCTCGCGGCCGCCGGCCGTTCGCAGCTCCACCAGGCAGTCCGTTCTTCCCCGGTATGCGGCCGTGGCGGTCCCCGCCAAGATTCGTCGATGTGAGAGAGTCCAGACAGGAATCGGTCGATCCATCGTGATGAACGTCTCACCATTGGAGGAACGTCGGGGACCGCGCGCGGACTGAAACGCCTCTTTGGCGGTGATGCTTGTTCCGTCCCGCATCTGGATCGGGGTCTCACCGACCACGCACTTCCCTGTCCCGAACCCGCCAGGAATGGCCGCGGTCCCGCCCTTCGCGATCGGGAACAGGAAGTCGAAGACCCGCTGCCCCGTGATGAGCGGAATCGACGGCATCATCTTCTCTCGCACGGGACGCGGCGTCCGCACGGGCCAGGTTTGCATGAGCGTGAGTTTGGCGGTGTCGAGCTCGACGATCGGCTCGTCGACGCGGAACGAGCCCGCCTTGACGTCCTTCACCTTGCCCGACATCTTCGGCGGCACCGTGATCCGGTGTTCGACGAACTTCGCCTCCTGCACGGTCCCGATCACCTGCCCCGGTTGGACCGTGTCCCCCGCCTTCACGGTCGGCTGGAACGGCCACGTCTTCTGGCGGTCGAGCCCCGGCGCGCGGACGCCGCGCAGGATGAAGTCGCCCATCTTGTCCATCAGGACCGGGAGAGGCCTCTGGATGCCGTCGTAGATCGAGCCGAGCAGGCCCGGCCCGAGCTCGAGGTTCAGCGGTTGCTTCGTGTCCACGACCGGCTCCCCCGGACGGATGCCGCTCGTGTCCTCGTACACCTGGATCGTCGTCCGGTCCCCGCGGAGCCGGATCACCTCGCCCATGAGCTGCTCCTTCCCGACGAGCATCACGTCGTACATCCTCGGGCGGAGCCCCGTGGCGGTCACGACCGGGCCCGCGACGCGGTGGATCTCGCCCGCCTCGGCCGCCAATTTCGCACTCACTGCCATCGTACGCACCTCACTTGAACAGGTCCACGCCGATCGCGCGCTTCACCTTCGTCCGCAAGTCTTCCTCCTCCTGCGACCCGACCGCGATCACGACGGGGCGCGGCACGGTCTCGAGGCGTTTGCGCGCCGCCGGGTTCAGCCGCTTGAGGTCGTCCGTGCTCACGACGAGGATGCCGACCTCCGGGTCCGCGACGACGTCGTTGAGCTTGGGTTCGAAGCCCTCCGGTTCGACGCTGTACGCCTTCCGGACGCCCGCGAGCTTGAACCCGAGGACGAAGTCGTCGCGCCCGACCACCGCCAACTCCATCTAGATCACCAGCAGCTCCTTGATCGCGTCCGTCCCGATCCCGTGCTCCTTCCCGCGCGCGATGATCCGGATGTTCTCGACCTCGCGGGTCTTCCGCGCGAGAAAGTCGAGCACGGGGAGGACGGAGAGCGGGTGGATGTGCGAGTAGCGCGAGGCCGCCTTGAGGTGGAACTTCTCGAGCGTCCGCTCGACGTGCGCGACGCCTTTCGCCTCGATCTCCTTCAGCGCGGTGGCGATTTCCTCATAGAAGGAGTATGAGGACAGCCGGGCGACGAGGGCGGGCAGGTCGAGCGCGGACATCTCCCGGAGATCGTCCGTCTTCAATTCGAGGCCGCCGTCGAGGAACACATCGTGGGCGAACGAGGCCTTCGCCCGCCACACGCGGAGGAGCGTCTTGATGTTCAAGATGTCGATCTCCCGCCGCACGAACTCGTTGAACAGGCGGGACGGTTCCGTCCGAGGCTGGATCGAGTCGAGGAGGTGGCGGTAGTAGATGTGCGCGAGGGCATCCTCGTACGATGCGCGGTCTTTGGCGGGGTCGAACGAGTCGCCCATCTGGCGGCGGGCCTCGCCGTAGATCGTTCCTTCGAGGGCCTTGAACACCTCGTCGACGGTTTCCTTCTCGAGGAGGGCGTGGAGGAAGGAGGCGTCGAGGCTCCCGGCCGCGACGAGGTCCTCCTCGACCTCCGCGGCGCTCGCCCCGTACACCTTCGCCCGCAGGATCGTCTTGATGTTTGCGACGTCCCACCGGTCGAGGTACATCGCGACCATGATCCGGAGGCGCCCCTCGCTGATCTCGATGATCCGCGTGAAGACCTTCGCGAGGTTGTCCGCGGTCGCGCGCTCGATCAGGTCGACGCCCCGGAGGCGCGCGCCGAGGGCGAGGACCTCTTCCTTGTACCCGCCTTCGCCCAAGAAGCGGGCGATCTGCGGGATCTCCATCTGGAGCAGGCGGGGGTACGTGTCCGCCGGATACAGCGCGGCCTTCTTCGCCCGGACCCGCGCGGAAACGTACTCGTAGTTCCCGGGCTCGAACGGGATCTTCTCCTTGATCCGCGTGACGAACGCTCGGTACTGCTCGTCCTCGCTCAGGATCGCGGCCATAAAGTCTGGGCCACCTCCTTGAGGACGTCGTCCCACAGGTCGTTCAGGATCGAGTCGAACGTGACGTCGAGCCGTTGCGTCCCGTCCGCGCTCTCGAGGACGACCCCGCCAAGGCACTCGATCGTGCTTGCGAAGCTCCCGCCAACGATGCCGCGAACGGTCGGGGCGTCGCGCGCGTTTGCGTAGACGCGTCCCGTCTTCCATTCGGCCGCATGTTTCGTGAGGAGCTTCTTCAGCGCCTCCGGGTTCGACGACGCCGCCAACCGGGCCTTCACGCGCTCACGGACGTCCCGGAGCACCGCCTCCTGGGCCGCGAGGACGATCTTCTTCGCGTCGAGCTCCGCGCGGGCGAGGTCCTGGACGCGGCGGCGCTCCGCCTGTTCGCGCGCCTCCGCCTCCCGGCGCTGGAGGAGCTTCTGTCCCTCGGCGCGGGCCGCGGCGAGCATGCGCTCGCGCTCCGCGCGCGCCTCCGCGACGATCGCCCCGGCCTCTTGCCGGCCCGTGTCGCGGAGGCGGGTTACGAGGGTCTCGAGCCCCATCTAGCCGACCTTGCCGAGCAGCAGGAACGCCATCGCGAAGCCGAACAGCACGATCGTCTCCGGGAGCACCATGAACACGATGCCCCGTCCGAACAGCTTTTCGTTCTCCGCCATCGCCCCCACCGCCGCCGCACCCACGGCCTTCTCCGCCCACGCGGTCGCTATCGCGGAGCCCGCCAGGGTGACGGCCACGGCCATCGCAGTCAGTCCGTCTGCCATTTGTTTCACGCCTCCATTTTTCGTTTCCGTGCCCCAAAGGGCGAGAACAACGTGCCCCCGCCCTTGTAGAACTTGAGGAAGAACTCCACGTAGTTGAGCCGGATCGCCTGGATGCTCGCGCTGATCGCGCCGAGGATCAGGACCATCGCGTGCGCGAGGAAGATGAGGACGAAGCCGAGGATGATGAACGCGACGTTCGCGTTGAACTGGACGGCCCCCGTCGTGACGAACAGGTCCTCGTTGATGATCAGCGGGAGGAGCATCGTGTTGAACGCGAGGGCGACGGCGCCCTTCGCGACCGCGACCCCCGCCAATCGCGTGTACGACATCATGTTCGCGAGGAGGGAGATCGTCTCCACCGGCGCCAGCCCGCCCTCGGTCGGCAAGAGGATCGCGATGCCGATCACGATGAGGGCGATGGAGAAGTACGGGACGCTCATGCTGCCGAGCGAGAGGCCCGCGGCGGGGATCCAGACGAGCGGGGGCCGGTCGAAGAAGAGGAAGTTCACGACGCGCGGGACCGGCGCCGCCAAATCGTGGGACCGCCCGAGGACCGCGAAGAACGCGAAGAGGCCGACGAGGACGAACAGCCAGCCGACCCGGCTCGCCGCGTGCTTCTTGTTGTGGTGGATCTCGTTCACGAATCCCACGACGTACCCGATGCTGAGGTGGATCACGGACGCGACGACGCTGAGCAGGAGGAGGTCGATCACACCGAACGCCTCGAGCTTGTGGATCGGCGGCTCGTACGGGATGTAATAGCCGAGGAGCGCGGACCAGCTCAGCTCGTGCGGGTTCTCTACGGGCGGATGGAACGGGATGCCGAAGATCTCCCCGTACAGGACCATGCCGAAGATGTACGCGAACACGCCCCCGTAGAGGATGACGCGCATGAGGTCCGCGAAATCCGGGCTGTCCTTGAGCTTCGAGGAGAGGACGAACCCGAGGATGATCATGACGATCCCGTAGCCTGCGTCGCCGATCATGAGGCCGAAGAAGAGCGGGAAGAGCAAGAAGAGGAACGCGGTCGGGTCGACCTCGTCGTGGCTCGGCGTCGAGTACAGCTTCGTCAGGAACTCGAACCGTTTCACCGCGCCCTTGTGCTTCAGGAGAACGGGCGGGGCGTCCGCCTCCTCGTGCGATTCGTCGTCCGGCATCGATTCTACGAGCACGCCCGGCAACCCCGCCAACGCGCGCATCGCGTCGTCGACGCGGGACGAAGGCATCCAACCGTCGACGACGAACGAGTGCTCGGACGCCGCGAACCGGAGCGGGGCCTCCGCCTTCTCGATCTCGACCTCGAGGACGTCCTCGGCCTTCATGACGAACTGCGCGTACTTCGCGCGGAGCGTCCCGATGCGGTCCTCGATCTCGACGAGTCGGTCCGACCACTTTTGGCGGTCGGATTCCGCTGCCGCCAACAGATTGGCGGGACTTCCCTCTCCCTGCGGGACGTCGACCGGAGCGAATCCGAACTTCGTCAGAAATTCGCGGACCTTGTCCGCGCTCGCCGTCGGGACGAACACCGCCACGACGCCCTCCCCGGCCACGACCTCGTTCTCAGGGGCGACCGCCTCGAGCCCGATGACGTCCTCCGTCACGCGCCCGACGAGGACCTCAAGGGACGTGTAGCCGCGATACGTCTCGAGCGGGACGCGCAGGATCGCGAATGGACGCAGGGACTCGATGCGACGGTCGAGGTCCGAGATCAGCGACTCCATCCGCTTCCGGGCCTCGTCCTCCTCTCGCAGGTTCACCTCGAGCGTCACGATCTGCTGTCGGAGGTCCGCCGTCGGCTCGGCGGGTTCCTGTTCCTTCGCCTCCGCGACGTTGAGGATGTTCGCGATCGAGCGGAGCCTCACGAGCTGCTCGGAGACCTCTGCCGCCTTCGCGAGCGGCTTGCCGATCGTGATCACGTCGTCCTCGCCGTGGTGGTCGACGAGGTGCACGAGTTTCAGCGCGTAGAGGCTCTCGATCATGGGCTCCAATTGGTCCTTGGGTCCCGCCACGAGGACCCGCGTCATCGGCTCGGGCCTAAGCATCGAGCGCACCCTGGAACTTCGTCAGGACCACGGAGACCGCGCGGTCGACGTTCGCCATCCCCGCCGCGCGCAACGCCTCCGCCTCTTTGCGCCCCTTCGCGAGGATCGCCTCGCGCTCCTTCGCGATCGAATCGTCGGCTTGCTTGAGGATTGCCGCGGCGCGCTCCTCGGCCTGCCGGCGGAGCTGCTCCTGCAGCTCGAGCGCCTCGCGCCGCGCGTCGCGCAACACCTTCTCGCGCTCCCGCTCCGCGGCCTGTTTCACGCCGCCAATTTCGGCCTCCGTGCGCTTGATTTCTAGGAGCGTTTCCGCTTTGTTCAAGGAGAACCGCGCGGCCCATCGTGACTCCCCATTTAAGCCTTTGGAGCGCGGACTCCGAGTCGCATAATTCGCGACGAATAAAAATCGCCGCCATCTGGCAATCTGCGGAATCGCGCGACGCCGCGTATGATGTGCGCGAAAGTAGACAACCTTAAAATAGCGTCGTCGGTTACCAACGCCCGTTCCGGTTCCTGGAGCCGAAGGGATGAGGACCACGGCGATGCTCGCGGCGACGATGGCGGTCGCCCTGCTCGCGCTCTTGGCGGGCGGGTTCGTGGCGCCGTCTGCCCGCGCGGACACAATTCCACCGCCAAAGCTGTTCGTCACGTTAGAGCAAGGGCCGGGCGGCACCTCCGTCTTCCTTCCGACCACGATCACGATCGGGCAGATCCCGACCGTCGTGAACGTCACGGTGAAGAACGTGGACCCGACGGCAGGGATGCAGCACACGTTCACGATCCGCTCGACCGCGGCGACGCCGCCAACGCCCTACATCGTGAACACGGGCCTCCTCAACTCCGGCGAGCAGGCGCAGGTCGAGTTCACGGTCATGGCGCCGGACCGCCTCGTCGTCGGGACCCGGAACGAGACGGTCGAGCTCGATGGCGGGCTGATCAAGTTCTTCTGCATCCCGCACGAGAGCTCCGGGATGAAGGGCCACGTCGTCCTCGCGAGCGCGACGACTTCGACGGAGACGCCGCAGATGGGCGTTTTCCTGCGCGCGTACTGGATCGGGCTCCTCGGGATCGCCGGCACGATGCTGCTCGTCGCGATCTCCTACTTCGTGATCAAGGGGAGCAGCCGCCACTACCGGGATCACCGCGAGCACATCCGGAGGGGCGGGCCGTGACCCACTTGATCCGGAGCGACGCGCCCGCCCGTCCCGTGAGCGTCGGCATCGCGATGTGGGCGCTCGCGTTCGCGGTGCTCTTCTTCTCCGCCCTCTTCGCGTTCATCGGCCTCACGATCCCCGAGGCGTTCACGACGAACGAACAGACCGTGTTGGCGGTGTGGATGGGGATGATTTTCCTCATCCTGGCGGTGATGCTCGACCTGTACCGGAAGTACTACGTCCCGGACGAGATGATCCACAAGAAGCGGCGGCCGAAGATCGTCCTCCGCCGGGAGTTCCGGTGACGATGGCGCGGGACGAGGCGTTCGAGGACGAGCGCGGCATGGACCGCCGGACGTTCATGAAGGCGGCCGTCGGCATCGGCGCCCTCGGCCTCACCGGGTCTCTCGTCGCATCGGGAAAATCCCTGATCCCGAACGCGGTCGTGCAGGCCGGGACGGTCAACGAAGGCTTCGTGTACGCGAAAGGCGACACGCCGAATCCTTTCGGCTTCGACCAGTACGTGGGACAGAACGCGCAGGTCTCCCACTTCACGCAGGACTGGGCGGGAGTGGCGGCGGTCTGGCGGGCCGTGTTCGACGCGGACAACAAGCAGATTCCCGGGACGGGGTTCCCCGTGCTCCTCCTCAAGGTCGACACGGATCTGTATCGGTACCCCACGCAGCCCGCGACGCCGTCGGACCCCGCGCCGTGGATCCCGGGCGAGGACTTCATCGACGACTCCGGCATCATCGCGATCTGGGACCGGTGCGTCCACCTGTGCTGCTTCCCGGGGTGGCACCTCACGAAACTGCCGCCGTCGTACCAGCAGTACGATGCGTCGCGCGTCCCCCGCACGCTGTCTGCCGCGGGCGAGGACCCGATCTGGTGCCGGTGCCACAACTCCCAGTACGACCCGATCACGGTCGTGTGGGACGTCCACCCGAACGGGACCGTGTACATGGGCGCGAACATGGCCCACGGCCCCGCCAAGAGGGCGCTGGCGGTTGTTTCGGTTACGAACGAGGGCGGGAAGATCACGGGTAAGAAGTTCCTCGACAAGGCGCCGGACCCGCCTGCGAGCGTCGTCGCAGCGCTTGGCGGGAAGCCCGGCGGCAGGATCTACCGCGACTGGTACTTCGCGTACTGCAGGTGAGGGATGGCGCGGGAGTCCCTGATCGGCCGGATGAACCGGAAGGTGTTCGGGTACCTCGCGTCCCGGTTCCCGCCGACGCCGTGGGCCGACCTGACGCGCCGGACCGTCGAGACCGTGCAGCGGCAGGTCCCGCGGTCCCACGCGGAGAAGTACGAGCTGAAGACGATCTGGTACTGGTACCCGCTCTACTGCCTCGGCGGCATCGCGTTCGTCGCGTTCATCATCTTGACGATCACGGGCATCCTGCTCGGCTTCTACTACATCCCGGACGGGACGATCCAGTTCACGCGCGGCGGCGGGGTCACGAGCGCGGCGTACAACAGCATGAACTTCATCATGAACGACGTGCCGTTCGGCTTCATGATCCGTGGGCTCCACCACTGGTCCGCGCACGTCATGATCGCGGCCGTCTTCCTGCACATGATGCGCGTCTACTTCACGGGCACGTACAAGAAGCCGCGGGAACTGAACTGGCTCCTCGGCGTCGTCCTCCTGTTCGTGACGCTCGGGTTCGGGTACACGGGATATGTCTTGCCCGCCAACGACCTGTCGCGCGCCGCGGCGACGATCGGGATCAACATGACGAAGGCGTCGCCGGGCCCCGTCTTCCTCGGGCAGTTCCTCACGCAGCTCGTGTTCGGCGAGACGGACCCGACAGGCTTTTACATCATCCGCATGTATTGGCTCCACGTGTTCATCCTCCCCCTCGTCGGCACGCTGCTCATGATCCTCCACATGGCCCTGGTCTGGATCCAGGGCGTGGGCGAGCCCCATTGAGGTACGCATGGAACCGCAGGTCGTCAAGCAGGGCGTGTTCGAGGGGAAGCCGGGCTTCCCGCGGGAATACGGGCCCGAGCGGACGGACTACCAGCCCGGCGTCCCGTTCTGGCCGCACGAGGTGTACCGCGACCTTGTGATCATCTTCATTCTGACCGCGATCATCTTCTTCCTCGCGGCCGCGTACACGCCGATCGTCGGGCCCTCCGCGAACCCCGCGATCCAGCCGTACAGCGTGCCGGATTGGTACCTCCTGTTCTCGTGGGGCCTCCTGAAGATCGCGGACATCTTCCCGACGGGGAAGATCCCGGACGGGATTGGCGGGACGATCACCGTCGACGCCGCGTTCTGGGGCGACATCCTCACGGCGGTGCCCGTGATCCCGCTCTTCATCCTCCCGTTCATCGACCGCGGGCGGGAGACGCGGCCCGCGAAGGCGCCCGTCCGTACGGCCGGCGGCATGTACGGGCTCGCACTGATCTTCTTCTCCTCGCTCTACGCCGCCAACGACCGGATCATCGCGTCGTGGCCGTTCTTCGTCGACGACACGCTGAAGTGGGCGATCCTGATCCCGCCGATCCTCGTCGGGCTCGCGACGTACATCGGCATCCGGCGGCTCGGGTTCCGCGACATGTACTGGTGGCTCGTCGTGACGATGGGCGCGGCGTTCACCCTGACGGTCGTGAGCGTGCTGTGGTCGTTCGGCCTCGGCCCGTGGGGCGCGGACGGGATCGACCCGGTCACGCGCCTCCTGGGTGGCTGGTCGTCGCCCCTCGCGTTCTTCCTGTTGCTCATCCTCGTGTACATGGGCGTCCTGTTCTTCGCGACCGTCGCGCTCCGGGAGAAGAAGGCGAAGGAGGTCGTCGCCGTCGCGACCGTGATCGGGTTCTTCGGCGCCGCCGCCGCGATGAAGTACTTCGCCTCCGTGAACTACGCCGGCTCGTACTACGCCTTGCAGCAGATCACGTTCAACGCGAACTTCCTCGTCGCGCTCCCCGTGTTCGGCCTCATCGCGTTCTACCTCGGGACGCGGACCCCGTACAGCACGTACGAGTACCTCCTCAACGAGTGCTACCAGTGCGGGAAGTGCCACACGGTCTGCCCGGTCACGAAGGTCGAGGACGACGCCCTCGGCGGGCTGAACCTCGTGTACAACACGTTCAAGAAGCAGCACGACGGCGTCCCGCTGTGGACGTGCCTCGCGTGTGACGCGTGCAGTGCGGTCTGCCCGCTCGACATCAAGTACAGCGACTACATCCTCGAAGAGCGGAGCAAGGTGTCCGCGCAACGGACGGCCGCCGACGGCGGGAGGTACTTGCATTGATTCCCCTCGACCCGGAGTACGGGCCCGCGCGGACGATCCCGCACCCGATCATGTTCCGCGTCCTCGACGCGGAAGCGGACGACTACACGGTCCCCGCCACCCTCCCCGTCGCGAAGGGCGCGGAATACGCGTACTACCCGGGCTGCATCGACTACTCCGACCAGGAGATGCAGTTCTCGCACCTGAACTACGGGGACACGGACCACGGGATCATCTTCGACTCCTCGATCAAGCTCCTCAAGGCGGTCGGCATCGAACCCGTGATCCTCGACCGATCGTTCATGAAGTGCTGCGGACACGACCAGCTGTGGCAGGGGAAGGTCGACGTCTTCCAGCGGATGCGGGACTACAACACGAAGATCATCAAGATGCTCGGGGTCAAGACCCTCGTGACGTCGTGCGCGGAGGGGTACCGGACGTTCAAGCTCGACTACAACCTGAAGGGCGTGGACGTGAAGCACATCACGCAGGTCCTCTACGAGAAGGGCTTGCGGCTCCCCCCGCCAAAGGAGGGGAAGACGATCCGCGTCACGTACCAGGACCCGTGCCGGTCGTGCCGCCAGATGCCCGTCGACCCGATCTACGAGGAGCCGCGGGAGTTGATCCGGCGCGTCGAGAACGCGGAGCTCGTCGAGCTCAAGACGTTCCGCGCGGACGCGCAGTGCTGCGGGGTCGCGCAGATGATGTACTGCAACGACAAGACGAAGGGGCTCACGGCCTCGCGGATGGACGAGGCGACGGACCTCGAGGTCGACTACCTCCTGACCGCGTGCCCCAAGTGCTTGACGCACTTCGGCTGCCTCCACCACGAGAACCGGTGGAAGCCGGAGGAGGAGCGGTACCGGTACCGCGTGATCGACATCACCCACTTCCTCGCGGAGCGGCTCGAGGGCGAGACCGTCGGGCAGAAGCCGTCCGTGATCCCGGTCGCGCAGGACCCGCGCGCGAAGGCGGCCGCGGCGGCTGCGCCAAAGCCGGAAGCGGCCGCGCCAAAGCCCGCGACGCCGGCTCCGACAACGCCGCCAAAGCCTTCGACTCCGGTCGCGCCGACACCGGTTCCTCCGATTCCCCCGGCGGCGACACCGCCCAAACTCGCAATCACCGCGACGCCGACTCCTCCGCTTCCGTCTCCAGCTCCGGCGACCCCGCCAACGCCAGTGGCGGCTCCGAGTCCGTCTCCCCCGGTTGCCATTCCCCCCTCCCCGCCAAAGCCCGCGACGCCCGCCGTGGCGACCCTTCCGACAACCCCGCCAAACCCAGCTCCTGCGGCAACTCCGCCTTCGACGCCATCCGCTCCGGCGACCCCGCCAATCGTCGTCAATCCTCCACCCAGCATTGAGGAGATCTTGGCGATTCGCCTCGAGGAGACGTAAGTGGTCCAGGCCGCCGTCGCCCCTCCGAGGCCCGCGACGCCCCCGCCAAGGCCCGCCGCGCCTCCGATGCCCGCGCTGCCACCGGACGCCGCGGCCCGCCTTCAGAATCTGAAACTCGCCGAGGACCGGTACAAGAAGTTCTTCCGCATGCGGGCGACGGAATTCCTCCGTGGGAAGGGCAGTTTGGCGGTGGTGACGGACTCGATCTGCATGGGATGCACGCACTGCTTCGACAACTGCGCGTTCGAAGCGATCGACATGCTCGACCGGAAGTTCACGCTCCCGGAGATGACGTACACGTCGCGGAAGGCCGTGATCGTGTACGAGAACTGCGTCGGGTGCGAGAAGTGCGCGATCGTGTGCCCCGTCGACGCGATCACGATGGTCCCGAAGGACGGGTGGGAGATGCGGGACGGGCGGCTCGTGCAGGTGACGCCGCAGTCCCTGACGCCGAAGCCGTT
>VBMQ01000098.1:0-200 GCA_005878375.1 Methanobacteriota archaeon
ATGTACGCCAAGGAATATTCAACGGCGAAGACGAACGGAGTGACGTGGGAATGACGTTCGTAGACATCGGATGGTCGAATACGCCCGACGGACCGGTGCAGACGATCCGACTTCTCGTGGACACGGGCGCATTCTATTCCATGGTGCCGCGAGAGGTCCTCGGATCGGCTGGTATCAGGCCCGCGTGGCGGCAGCGGTTC
>VBMQ01000098.1:235-7841 GCA_005878375.1 Methanobacteriota archaeon
CCCCGCAGCGACTCACGTGATCTTCGGTGAACCCGGCGATGCCGCGATTCTGGGGGCCTTCACGATTGGGGGCTTAGAGATGGAGGTCGATCCAAGGTCGGGCGAACTGCGACCTCTGACGTCCCTCCCCCTGATTGCCCTGGTCCCAGCCTGATCCCACCACTTTTCGTCCTCCCCCGAACATGAAATAACGGGTCGCGATTGTCCCGCGTTTGGTGACCTACATGACCCTCGGGATCCAGATCGTCTACGATTGTGCCGACCCGCAGAAACTGTCGGAGTTCTACGCGGCCGTGCTCGGTTACAGGCTTCAGGATCCTCCGGACGGCTTCGCGACTTGGGGAGCGTTCCTTGAGTCGATCGGCGTCCCGAAGGCGGAGTGGAACGACGGGAGCGCCGTCGTGGACCCGGAGGGGAAGGGGCCGCGGATCTACTTCCAGAGGATGGACACGGCAAAGCCCGGAAAGAACCGGCTGCACCTCGACGTGAATGCGAGCGGCGGGCGAAAAGTCGGCGAGCCGGAGCGGCGACGGCGGATCGATGCCGAGGTCGGCCGAATCTTGGCGCTCGGATTGGGAGCGGAGAAGCTCAGCATCAGCGACGACGCGAACTGGTACTTCGTCACGATGCTCGATCCCGAAAGCAACGAGTTCGACGTGCACTGAAGCGGGAGATACATGTACGGGAAACGCAGTTGTGCTGCCGTGCGAAGACGCTCACGCATGGGCCGTATGTACGTAGATATCGAAATCGGGCGTGGGCTCGACGGCCCGTTCGAGACACTGGTTATGGAGCTGGACACGGGCTCCGATGACACCGGATTGCCTCGGCCATTTCTTCGAAGTTTGGGGGTTCGCCCGCTGGGATGGGATCGGTATGAGCTCGCGGACGGGAGGCGCGTCCGCCGGCAGTATGGGATTGCCTTCCTACGATTGCGTGGGGAAGTCGGCGCGACGCGGGTCATGTTCTGCGGACCGAGAGATGCCCCAGTGCTCGGAGTCATCGCCCTCGAAGAGTTGGGATTCATCATGGACGTGAGGCGCGGGGGACTCAGGAAATTCCAGCGCCAGATGATTTAGACCCGACGGGCGGGCGTCCTGGTGGCCTAGCCTTTTCTGCCCGCGGAACATGGGGCCCCCGTGGATCGGATCGTCTTCCACGTCGACCTCGATTCCTTTTACACCTCCGTCGAGGTCCGCGAGCACCCGGAGCTCCGGGGGAAGCCCGTCATCGTCGGCGCGGACCCGAAGGGCGGCAAGGGCCGCGGCGTCGTGATGGCGGCGTCGTATGAAGCGCGTGCGCAGGGCGTCAAGGCGGGCATGCCGATCTCCCTCGCCTGGCGCAAGCTCCCGGACGCCGTGTACAAGCGACCGAACTACGAGCTGTACGGCACCGTCTCCGAGAACGTGATGAGCACCCTCCGCGAATTCGCGGACAAGTTCGAGCAGGCAAGCATCGACGAGGCGTACTTGGACGTGACCGCGAAGACGACATGGGGCGTCGTCCGGGACTATGCTTTGGCGGTGAAGATGCGCGTGAGGGAACGGGAAGGCCTCACGTGCTCCCTCGGCGCCGCGCCGAACAAGTCCACCGCCAAGATCGCCGCGACTCAGCAGAAGCCGGATGGCCTCACGATCGTTCCGCCGGACCAGGTGAAGTCGTTCCTCGCAACGCTGCCGGTGAACGCGATCAGCGGCGTCGGCGAGAAGACGGAGCGGGTCCTCGCGGAGCTCGGGATCCGGACGATCGGTGATTTGGCGGCGTACCCGGGGGCGGAGCTCACGAAAGTCCTCGGTCGGAACGCCGTCTGGCTGTGGGGCATCGCCGCGGGGATCGAGGAGCTTCCCGTGGAGGAGAGGCCCGACCCGAAGTCGATCAGCGTCGAGCGCACGTTCGAGCACGACGTCACGGACTGGTCCGTGATCCTCGAGACCCTCGACAGCGTCGCGGACAACGTCTACATCCGCGCGAGGAACGCGGGGATGGCGTATCGGCTCGTCGGGATCAAGATCCGGTTCGAGGGGTTCCGGACCCACACGCGGGACCGCACGCTGCCCACGTGGACGCTCGACCGCCAGATCGTCCTGGACACCGCCCGGGAGCTCGTCGCGGAGTTCAAAGGCCGCGAGCGGCCCGTGCGCATGCTCGGGGTCCGCGTCGCGAACCTGCAGACGCCGAAGGGGCGACAGGCGAGCTTGCCCGGCTAGGGCCCAGGTTCCGGCCCCGTTTCCGATCTTGGCCTCGGGATTTTCGCGAGCCGGCGGAGCGCGAACGGCGTCATGAAGGTCGTGATCAGGCCCATTATCACGAGCAGGGAGAAGACGCTCCCGCCGATGATTCCGAGTTCGAGTCCCACGAGGGCGATCACGAGTTCCATCGCGCCCCGCCCGTTCATCCCGACCGCAATCAGGCTCGCGGACCAGGACTGGAAGCCGCCGAGGCGCGCGCCCACGTAGGAGCCCGCGACCTTGCCCGCGACCGCCGCGAGGAGCAGGACCGCGAAGAGCGCCGCGAGTGACGGGTCGAACTGCACGGCGACGAGGCCGAGGTAGGCGAAGAAGATCGGGGCGAGGAATCCGTCGGAGATCGCCCCGATGGACGTTCGCAACCGCTCGCCCTCATGGGGAGGGAAGACGTGCTCCGCGATGATCACGCTCCCGAAGAACGTGCCGACGACGAAGTGGAGGCCGAGGCCCTGCGCGAGGAGGGAGAACGCGAAGACGAGGAGGAGGGGAACGGAGAACGCGGCCCCGCGGCTCAAGAGGCGTTGCGAACCCGCGACGAGGCGTTTCGCAAGAAACCCTTCGCGTGCCGCGAGCACGTGCTCGACCGTGAACACGATGAGGAAGAAAAGGACGATCTGTAGGACCACGCGACCCGTGAGCCCGACGTCCCCGCCGGTCAGCGCGCCCCAGTTCGTGATCACCGCCAGAACCGTGAGGCCCGCGATGTCGCAGAGGAGTCCGGCCGTGATGATCGTCTGGCCAACGTCCGTGTGCACCCATCCCATGTCCGTCAGGATCCGGACGGAGACGGGGAGCGCCGTGAGCGAGAGCGCGAGTCCGAGGAAGAGGGAGACCTGGGCGTCGTAGCCGAACGCGAGGGCCACGAGGAAGCCGAGGAGGAAGGGGAGGGAGAACGAACCGGCGGCGACGGCGGCGCCGCTCTCCTTCACGATACGCCGGACGCCGCGAAACGTCATCTCCATGCCCGCCGCGTAGACGATGAAGAACACGCCGAGGTCCGCGACGAGCTTGACGGAGTCCGTCGGCGTGATCCAGTTCAGGAGGAGCGGCCCGAGCGCGACGCCCGCCGCGATCTCGCCGATCAACGCCGGGACGTGGACCCGCTCGCAGGCCTCGCCGAGGACGCGGGCGACCGCGAACAACGCGATGAGTTCGAGGAGCGCCATCGGCGGGGACGGGGGCTCGGGGGTAAAAAAGGGAACGGAACGGGAATCCGGGCCGAGACCTTGATCCCGCGCTCACGTGTATGCGGGCCGCTTCGGCGGCGCGAATCTCCCTGATCGGAGGGTCTTCGCGAACGCCGCCAAATCGTCGACGACGAGATCCGGGCGGGCGTCCTCGAGGTCGACTGCGAACGCCTCCCGCCGCTTCGCGTCCCCGACGAAGGCGGTCAGGGACCCGATCGCTCTCCCCGCCAACACGTCGTCGGGCCGGTCCCCGACCATCCACGAGTCCCGCGGGCTCGCCGCCAAATCGCTGCACGCCGCCAGGAGCATGCCGGGCCTCGGCTTCCGGCACGCGCATCCGTCCCGGAGTTCGTGCGGGCAGTAGTAGACGTTCTCGACCGTCGCGCCCGCGGTCGCGAGTCCTCGTATGAGCTTCGCGTTCACCCGCCGGAGCATCCGCTCCGTCGTCCAGCCCCACGCGACCGCGTCTTGGTTGGTGATCACCGCGAGCCGGTAGCCGAAGGAACGAAGCGCGCGCAGGGCCGCCTTCGCGCCGGGGTTGAAGGCGAGTTCCGCAGGCGTCCGAACGGCGCCCTCGCGCTCCCGGTTGATCGTGCCGTCGCGATCGACGAAGATCACGGGGCCGTTCGCGGGCTTCATCGCGGACCGTGGTCGTTGCCGGTGCACCGGAATCTCCGGCAGGTCGCCGCGGCGATACGCGTCGACGATCGCCCACTTCGCGAACGGGTTCCGCGTCATCCCGAGCGCCCGCCACGCGGGCAGCCAGTCCACCCGCTCGATCTCATCCGCCTTCAGTCGGAACCGTTCGGATCCGAGCGTCCCGGAGTAGACGAAGCCCAGCGTGAACGTCGGCTTCCCGGGGAACCCGGACAGGTAGACGCCGAGGGGGCGGTCGACCTTCGCCGGGACTCCGAGCTCCTCCTTGGCCGTTCGCCAAAGTCGAGAAACCCGCCGGGGAGGTTCCAATAGCCCTTCGAGAACCCGCGCGCGGCCTTCTCCATGAGGATCTTCCCGCGGCGCACGAAGACGACCTCCGCGACGAGGCGAGGCATCGTCATGTACACGGCTTTCTTCACGAGCGGGTCGACGTCCGCGCGGGAGAACAACGCATCGCGGTTGAACCACTCTTCCGGGTGGTACGACAACTTCGGCTTCGCGCGGCGCACGACCTCCGTGCCAAAGTCCATGCGCGCGGTCTCCGCGAACCGGAACGGGACCTTTTCCTGTGTCGTCGGGAACCGCCAGCGGCCCCGGTCTCGGATGAGGTACACCTGCCCGTCCGTCTCCACGAACAGGTGCTCTTTCCGCGCCTTCGGCTTCGCCGTCATCGCCGGCGCCGCGGAAGGGCGGGTCGGGCTAGAGCCTTTCGGCCGCGATCAAGACCATGAAAAGGAAGGGGGGCCCGCCCGCGAGGGCGGGTCCGAATCGGAAATCTAAGCGGAGTCGTGGGGCGCGACCGGCAGGATCTCGATCGGGGCCGTGCCGTACGTCGTGCCGGAATCGAGCGGCTCGCCGACGATGATCACGTCCATCCCGGTCTTACCCTGTTCCCAGTGCCAGGTTCCGGCCATGCCGCTCGACGGCGTCGCGAACGAGTCGATCGGCTGGTCCCAGGCGACCGCGCCCATGCGCGGACCCGTCGCGTGGGGGTGGATCGAACCCAAGTACCATCCGCCCGTCGCGACCGGGTCCGGCAGGATGTGGACCGTCTTGTCCACCGTCCCCGGGAAGGGCAAGATGCCCGGGTTCAACGCGCCCGTCGTGGCCGTGGTAGGCGGCGCGAGGGGCGTGGCGTTCACATCGGTCTCGGCGGGTGTGACAGCGCTCGCCCGTGCCGATACGGACGAGGCACCCATCGCCAGGAACATGGCGCCCACGAGGGCGGCCACGCCTAGCAGGTGTACGGCTTTCATCAGAGACCCCAATTTCCTTCTCCCGGTGCGCACCCTATTTAAGGTCCGGTTCACGGAAACCAAACGTGGTTCTTGCGTTTGAAAACGGACCGGAAACCGGGGTCAGTCGCGCACTTTGAGGGCGACCGACAGGCCGTCGCGGATCGGGACGATCACGGACGCGAAGCGCGGGTCTGCGGCGAGCGCATCGTTGTACGCGCGGATCGCCTGCGTCGCCTTGTCGGCCCGCCCCCGTCGCGCGACCTGCCCGCTCCAGAGCACGTTGTCCGTCGCGAGGACCCCGCCGACGCGGAGGCGGTCCGCGATCAGCGGAAGGACCGCGGGATACCCTTCCTTGTCGATGTCGTTGAAGATGAAGTCGAACGGCCCCGCCAAATCCTCGACGATCTCCCGGGCGTCCCCGACGAGGATCCGCACGCGGTCGCTGACCCCGGTCCGGGCGAGGTTCTCCGCCGCGAGCTTCGCCGTGTTCGGATTCAACTCGACGGTCACGAGCTCCCCTCCCTTCGCGAGCCCACGAGCGATCCACGTCGTCGAGTACCCGATCGCGGTGCCGAGTTCGAGGGCCCGGCGGGCGTTCGCGAGGCGGGTCAGCAAGTGGAGGAGGGTACCTTCCGCGGGCCCGACGATCGGCCATTTCTCGCGGGCTCCCTGAGCCTCGACCGCCGCGAGCGCGGCGTCCCGCGCCGCCAAATGGGCGTCCACGTACGCCTCGAGGTCGTCCGGCACGATGTCGCCCATCGGGACCGCCCCGCGGAACCCGCGGGGTGGGAAAAGGGTTCCTGAGGCCCGCATGTGGCCCTCAGCCTCGAACCTTATCGGACCCCGTAAGAAAGTTACATATAGGGTGGTCCACCCATTGGCAGGGGCCGGAGCCCTGCGCGTGAGCAAGCTGATCAAGACGCGAAGCGACCTGCTCAATTTTGTCCTAGAGACGCGATATGTGAAGGAAGTGTTCGAGCGCGAGCTCCCGAAGCCGGCGTTGGACAAGGAAAAGGAAGAGCGGCTGCGGATCCGATTGATGAACGAGCCTTAGGGCCTCGGCGTGGTCGGCGGCCGGGACGGCGCATACCGATCGTCCGGCTCGGAGGGCACGAAGCCCTGCTCGAGGCGCGTTGCCTTGTCCTCGGAGTCGACGATTTTCTGCCGGAGACGGGTCAGGCGGTGCTCGAGCTTCATGACCTTAAGTTGGAGTCTCGCGACCGCGGCCCGAAGCCTGGCGGCCTTCTCCCGTCCTCGCGCCTGCGCCTTGAGCGCGCGCATGTCGAGGGCGGGCTTCACGCCCGTGCGATGCCGGGCGGGCAGCATAAACGTGGCGGCGTCGGTGCCGCGCGCGCGAACGAACGGAACCCTTCTATGCGGCGTGGGCGTTCGCGGGCCCGTGAAGGTGCACGTCGAAGCATACGGGTGCACGCAGAACCAGGGTGAAGCCCGGCTGATGCAAGCCCTCTTGCTCCGCGAAGGCCACGACGTGTTGGCGGGCGAGTCGGACGCGGACGCGCACCTCCTCGTCACGTGCACGGTCGTCGAGCGCACGGAGCGGGACATGGTCGCGCGGATGCGCGCGTTGGCGGCGACGGGGAAGCCGCTCGTCGTGGCCGGCTGCATGGCCGCCGCGCAGCGAACGCTCGTGTCCTCGATCGTGCCGAGGGCGCGCGTGGTGCCCCCGCGTCGTTGGCGGGAGGTCGCGACGCTCTTCGAGTCCGACACGGCGTGCTCGGAACGCGCACAAGAAATCGAGACCGCGCGCCTCGGGTATCACGATGCAATTGTCCCGATCGCGCAGGGATGCGTGGGGCGGTGCACGTACTGCATCACGCGGGTCGCCCGGGGCCGCGTTTCATCCCGCCCGCTCGAGGAACTTGTGGGGGAGGTCCAAGCCCACGTCGATCGGGGCATCCGCGAAATCAAGCTCACGGGGCAGGACACCGCCGCATGGGGCGTGGACCGCGGCGCGAATTTGGCGGGGTTGTTGACCGAGATTACCGCGATTCCCGGGGAGTTCCGCGTTCGCGTCGGCATGGCCGACCCGTTGGCGGTGTTCCCGATCGTCGGCGACCTCGTCGCCGCGTTCGATTCGGAGAAGGTGTTCAAGTTCCTGCACCTCCCTGTCCAGAGCGGCGATGACGGCATCTTGGCGGCGATGCAGCGCGATCATTCCGTCGCGGACTTCGAGGACATCGTGCGACGGTTCCGCGCATCGTTCCCCGACCTCACGCTGAGCACGGACGTGATCGTCGGCTTCGCCGGGGAGACGGAC
>VBMQ01000099.1 GCA_005878375.1 Methanobacteriota archaeon
GGCCCCCAGATCATCTGCGAGGACTGCGGCGCGACGAACGCCACCCACTTCGTGTGCAGCGCGTGCAACGCCCGCTTCCCGTACGCGGAGATCGTGAAGCCGGAGGGGCCGACGTGCCCCGTCTGCAAGAACCCGGTCCCCGTCGGTGCCGAGCTGTGCCCGCACTGCAGCGCCGTCCTCCCCTTCGCGGGAGGCGCGGGCGCACGGCCGAAGCGGCGGATCCGCGGCGAGTACGCCGAGGAAGACTTGCGAGAGGTCAGCCGGATCCCCGGGGTCGGTCCTGCGAGAGCGCAAGCGCTTTGCGCGGCGGGATACAACGCGCTGTGGAAGATTGCGCGGGCCTCGGAGTCGGAGCTCGCGCACGTGAAAGGCATTGGCGCGAAGACGGCGACGGAGATTAAAGAGGCGCTCCGATTCTTGCTGCTCATTGGAAGGCGGAAGAACCGCGAGGAGATCCTCTCCGAGGAATACGTCTGCCCGCTTTGCGGGACCGTCACCGCGCTGTTCGCCACGACGTGTCGCGGTTGTGGCGCCGCGTTCGATGAGGAGGAGCTCGACGAGGGGTTCCGGAAAGAGGTCGAGCGCGAGGAGGATCGCGGGCTCCTCGCATATTACGACGTGCGGCTCCTCGAGCATCCGGACGTGGCGCCGCTCCATTACGCGCGCGCGATGCTCCTCCTCTCCATGGGCCGCGCCCCGGACGCCCTCGCGAGCCTCGACCGCGCGCTCGAGATCGACCCGAAGGACGCGCGCGCACTCCAGGCGAAGACGCGGGCGCTCGCGGGCGCGAAGGGAATCGGGAGCGCGGCGCAGGTGCTGCGCGGCGTCGTCTCCGCGGCCGAACCTTGGGACGCCGCAGAAGAAAGTCTGGCCCCCGCGCCGGAAGCCGCGGAGGACGAGGCGCTGGAGGCCCTCTCCGTCCTCGAGGAGGTCGAATGTCCGGAGTGCGGGGAGAAGCAGGTCGCGGGCGCGAAGATGTGCCCGGTGTGCGGCCATCGGTTCGTTGCGGAGGAACCCGCGATCCCCCCGGGGGGCGAAGGCCTCGAGGCGCGACTGTTGGAGGACCTCGAGCGGGCGGTCGCCGGTGAGGCGAAGGCGCCGCCGCCCCCGCTCCGGCCCGAGGTCCCCGAGACCGTCGTGGACAAGAAGCGGTCGATGCTCTCCTTCCTCCTTTCCATTCCGGGGGTCGGACGGAGAGCGGCCGAGGCGATTTCGGGGTTCTTTCAGGACTTGGACCAGATCCGGTTGTCCGAGGTCGCGGACCTCGCGGACATCCCCGGCGTCGCACCCGCCGAGGCCCGCCTCGTCATGAAGGCCGTCGAGGTGCACTTCGGGACGGAGGAGCCGGCGCCCGTCCCTCCGGCAAAGGCCGTGCCGCTGCCGCCGCCCCGACCGGCGCGACGCGCGTTGGCGGTCCGCGAAGAGGAAGTCCTCCCCCCGTCCCTTCCCACGCCGGCGCCGCGACCCGCTACTCCAGCACCGATCCCCGCGACCCCGCACGCACGGCCGGCCGAACTCACCGGGAGCCGACGCGGCCTGATTAACGGGCGCGGGCTCGTGAACGGTCGGGGCCGCGTGAACGGGTTGATCAACGGATCCGGGTTCGTGAACGGGAGCAGCGTTTCGGAGCTGAGGCTCCCCAAGCGGAACCTCGCGCCTCGGTACCTGGCGATCGGGGTCTCGCTGATCATGCTCTTCGTGATCGCCGCCAGTTTCATCGAGCCCGCGGCTTCGCCTGGAATCCACGTCGACGGATCGTTCGCCGACTGGCAAGGGATCCCGGAGTACGCAATCCAGACGTCTTCGCCGAACCCGAATATTGCCATTGCCGCCGTGTCAATCGACCACAGCAATTCGTCGTCGCTCCTCTTCGTCCGCGTGCGGGTGGCGGGAAACATGGTATGTGTTCCTGGACACGGACGCCGACGCGGCGTCCGGATACGCGGTTTCGGCCCTGGGGGCCGACTACCTCGTCCAGGCGTCGGGATACGGCGGGGCGCTCCAGGACGCTCGGCTCTCGCATTTCGAGTCCTCGGATCCGGAGAACTGGACGGGATGGACGTTCATCGGCACGGCCGCCAGTGCGATGGGGCAGGATACCGCCGGCCGCTGGAATGTCGAACTTTCGATCGCCGACGATCTCCTCGGTTCGCCATTCGCCGCGAACAAGGTCCGTGCATCCTTCGCGTTCGACGACAACATGGACCACACCACCCACACCGATGTTCCGATCAATGGACGGACGGGATCGCTTCGCGTCACCCAACGGGCCGTCGGGACCCTGCTGGCCACATCCGGCGCCCAGCCGTTCCTTCAATTGACGTTCAGCGCGTTCGGATTCCCTGTCCATGTCGAGAGCGTGAGTCCCGAGTCGACACCGAGCGGGAGACTTGGCGCCCCGCTCGCGGGCGGTCCGCCGTTCGATCTCAATCCCGGCGAGAACCGTACGGTCATCTGGCCGATTGACACGACGGGACTTGCCCCGCTCTCCACCGTCTCCGCGCGCGTGCTCTCGGTCGTCACGAATGGGTCGTATCTCTTCGAGAACGAGCCCGCCCGCGCGTACGTCGGAGCGGCCTCTCCCAACAAGAACATCGACGGGTTGTTCCAAGATTGGGCAGGCGCGACGGCGGACTCCGACCTGTCCCCGGTTCGGCGGGCGTCTCTTGACATCAAGAACAGTGATGGCTCCGTCGTCGGAAGCGACGTGTATCTGTATATGAAGTTCGGCGGGACCCCGCTCGAGGGCACGCCCGCGCCCCGCCGCCAGGCCCGCCAGCAGGCGCCGGGTGGCGGCGGTGGCGGCACCTCGGGAAGCGGGACGCCACCGGGGCGCCTCGTCGGCTACGACTACATTCGGTTCTTTCTCCGAACGGACGACACGGCCTCCGGCGGGATCGACGTCAACGGGTTGCTCGTCGATCGCTATGTAGAGCTCCGAGGTCGAGAGCGTCAGGTCCGCTCGGCCGCCGTGTATCGATGGACAGGAAGCAGCTGGCAGTGGGAAGCGCCCTTGACGTGGGCTTTCGGGGACGTGGAAGTCGAAGTCCGCGCGTCGCTGCCAAACGCGACGTTCCGCTCCAGCCAGATCGTCGGGATGACCGTGGATTGGATGGGCGTGGTCGACTCGGCCTCGGCCCAACCGACGAGGGCGGCGACCCGGGGGGCGCACGGGCCCGTGGTCCTAGATATCTCGGGTCAGTGGTACCTTCGCGACACGCCGCCGTCGGACCAAATGGGCTGTACGGTGAATAGGAAAGCGGAGAGGACGCAGGGATCAAGCAACAAATCGGTTACCCTGACTGGGAACGAATCCGCGTGCTGGGACGTCGATGACACGAGCGGGCAGACGGTTCCCGCCGGAGATTGGCAATCCGTCCTCGACATCTACTCGAGCAGTCCGTCGGATACGACATACAACGTCATTTTCCAGATTTGGGACAAGACGAACCACCAAGTCGTGACGACGATCGGCAGTTGCACGGGCGTCTCGAATTACGGGAATGACCAGACGTGTACGATATACAGCGTCGGATCGCAGACCATCGCGTCGGATCAGGTCGTGCGACTCCGTGTCGAACGCGCCGGCGGCGGCGGGACGGTCCGGATCGACTATGACAGTGGGACCAGCGCGGGAGACTCGCGATTGTTCTTGGCCATTCCGGAGTTCCACGACGTCGCCTTCCCCGTTACGCTCGGAGCGACCGCGGTCCTCGCTATCGCTTGGATGCGTCGACGCAAGCCGGCCTCGTAGGCGAGCAGAAGGAAGCTCTCAGGAAATCGTCGCAGTGTAGACGTCCTGATCCCGCGGCGCGTTCGGGCTCACGTTCCGGTTGTCGGCCCAGATGGGATGCACGCCTTTGGTGTTGGAGGCGATCCCATTGTAATCTCCGAGGAACGCGCCGCCACCCGTGACGGCGAGGTTCGGGTCGAACGCGGCGTCCGTAACGCGGACGTTCGGGAGGAACGTGCGGCCATCGTCGTTCGATTGCGCGTAATAGATGTCCAGCAGGACGCCGGCCGGATCGTTCCGGCTGTCGTAGAACGCGATGTCGACGCGGCCATCGAACGTCGTGATCGCCGGGAAGATTTGATTGTTCGCCGCCACATCGTTGACACGGAGAGGACTCCCAAACGAAATCCCTCGATCCGTGGACCGAGCAAGGAGGACATCGGCGTCACCGGAGCTCGCGTCCGCCCAGGTCACGAGGACGGTCCCCGTTGTCTGGCTCACCGCCATCCGCGGGAAGCTGTCGAGCCGGTACGCGCTCCCGGGCAACGGCTCGGGCACCGGGGTCACCGGCGCGATCCCCCGCTCCGGTTCGAACGTCGCGCCGCAGTCGAGGGAGCGGGTGAACAGGATCTGGTCCTTGTGGAAATCCTCCCATGCGACGTACACTTCCCCCCGCGGCCCCACGGCCACGGCCGTCCCCTGGTTCTGCGAGTTTGGCGGGTGGCTCAACAGGAGGATCGCCGACCATGTCCGTCCGCCGTCCGTGGACCGTTGCGCGACGATCGGGACAGAGCCGTGCGCACTCTCGAAGAGCGCCCACGCGGTGTACAGATACCCGTCGCACGGTCCGGCGGTGTCGTCGACCGCGATCCACTCCTTGTCCACGACCCGCGAGTTCCCCGGCCCGCCGAGCTTGTCGCTCGGGGTGTCGTGGCCCGCGTACACGATGGACGTGAAGTCGTATGTGGCCCCGAAGTCGGAGTATCGGGTCACGACGTACCATCCCGCGAACTCCGTCGTCGTCGGGCCGAACGAGAGCCACGCGAGGTACACACGGCCTTCCCGGTCCGCGGTGATCACGGGGTCGCTCCCGATCGTCCATCCGGCGGCGTGCACGGGGGACGAGAGGCCCTCCGGCGTCGTGTCGCCCGGGAAGCCCGGGACGAGCGCGTTCGCCCACGTCCTCCCGCCGTCCGTCGAGCGGTAGTAGCCAGCCCACGAGAAGCCGCTCGCTTGGCGGGTGTCCCGCGCCGTCGCGACGAGGATGTCCGGGGCGTTCGGGAACGCGGCGATCGTGACCTCGTTCTGCGAGCGCATCTCGGGGTCGATCGTCACGAGGGCGTTCGGGTGCTCCACATGGTTCAGGACCCTGCCGCCATGGGCCGGGGATACGATGGCCGAAGCCGCCAAGAACACGACCGACACGACGAGCAAGAGCCTTCGAGGCGCGCGCATGTCATTCCCCCAAGGGGGGCGGGACGGTGTGCGCACCATAAATCGCTATCGGGCGCAGTGACCCGCGGAATCCGTTCGAGGCCCCGTTCTGTACATTAGAGTCGGGCGCGCGGGCGCTTCGACGGCCCCCTCTAAAGGGCCTTATGCTCGCCCTCCTTGCTCGCGGCGTGGAAGTCGGCCTCGTCGGCAAGCCGAACGTGGGAAAGTCCACGTTCTTCAGCGCCGCAACGCTCGCGCCCGCGCAGATCGCGGACTACCCGTTCACAACGATCGAGCCGAACCGCGGCGTCGCGTACGTGCGGGCGAAGTGTCCTCACACGGACCTGGGGAAGCCATGCAATCCGAACCACGGGGCCTGCGAGGACGGCACGCGGCTCGTGCCCGTGGAGGTGCTCGATGTCGCGGGCCTCGTCCCCAAGGCGCACGAGGGCCGCGGGCTGGGGAACAAGTTCCTAGACGACCTCCGCCAAGCGACCGCGTTCGTCCACATCGTCGACGCGAGCGGTCGCACGGACTTCGAGGGGAACGCGGTCAAGGATGGCACGCACGATCCGACGGAGGATGTTCGGTTCCTGGAAGACGAGCTTGCCCACTGGATCTACGGCATCATCGAGCGGGATTTCGAGAAGAACGCGCGTCGGGCGGAACTCGAGGAGGTCCCGATCGAGCGCATCGTCCACGAACGGGTCACGGGCCTCGGGCTCTCGGAGGCCCAGGTCGTCTTGGCGGTGCGGGAGGCGGGACTCCCCGTGCGGCCGTCGACCTCGAAGAAGGCGGACTTGCTGCGGCTCGCGGACCTCCTCCGTCGGAAGGGGAAGCCGATGGTGTTGGCGGCGAACAAGGCGGACCTCGCGCCGCCCGCGAACCTCGAGAAGCTGCGCGCGCTGGCGGGATACCTCGTCGTCCCGACCGCTGCCGAGTTCGAGCTCGCGCTCCGGCGCGCGGCTAAGGCGGACCTCATCGCCTACCTCCCCGGGG
>VBMQ01000100.1:0-261 GCA_005878375.1 Methanobacteriota archaeon
GATTCCTCTCCCGCGGCGCGGAGGTCATCGTGTTCGTTGGCGGCGATGGGACCGCGCGCGACGTCGCGTCCACCGTTGGATTGGCGGTGCCAATCGTCGGAGTTCCCGCCGGGGTGAAGATGCACAGCGCCGTGTTCGGCATCCATCCGGCGAGCGTCGCGGCGATCCTCGCGGACTTCGCCGACGGGCACACGGCCGTGGTCGATGCGGAAATCCTGGACCTCGATGAGGAGAAGTATAGGGGGGGAGACTGGGTCGTCC
>VBMQ01000100.1:339-1027 GCA_005878375.1 Methanobacteriota archaeon
GGGACGCGATTGCGCAGCACGTGATTGAGGAGATGGAAGAGAATCCGGGGACGTTGTATCTGCTCGGCCCCGGGGGCACGCTGGACCACGTCAAGCGGAAGATCGGGATTCGGGGTTCTCTGCTGGGCGTGGACGCGGTCCGGGAGAAGTCGCTCGTCGCCGCCGACTTGGACGAGAAGGGGCTGCTGGCCCTCCTCGAGAACCACCCCGCCGCCAAACTCGTCCTGAGTCCGATCGGCGCGCAAGGCTTCCTCATCGGGCGCGGAAACCAGGAGGTCTCTCCGGCGGTGGTCCGCAAGATCGGCCTCGGGAGCATCGAGATCATCGCCACCCCTGACAAGTTGCGGCACACCCCCGCCTTGCGTGTGGACACCGGCGACCCCGAGCTGGATCGGGAATTCGCCTCCAAAGAATACCTATTCGTCATCCAAGGCTACCGCGAGATGAAAGTTCATCCGATCCGCGCCTAGGGCGACTTGCTGGGCTATCCGCCGAACCGCACGTCCAAGATCCTTCGCTCGAGGACGAAGCGGTCGAGGGCGTGGAAGGAGACGCTGAGCCGGTCCCCGGAGACGCCGATGTCGATCAGCGCGTGGATCGGGCGGAACGTCGCGTCGAACCATCGCGCCCACCCCGCCGCCGCCTTCGTCGTCATCGTCATCGTAACGCCGTCGTACCAGTTCTTCCA
>VBMQ01000100.1:1038-11663 GCA_005878375.1 Methanobacteriota archaeon
TGCTTCGCTGTGACCTGGCGGTCCGCCTCCGAGATCGCCGCAGAGAGTTGGGCCTGGGCGTGGTCAACGGAGAACTTGGCGGCCGCGATCTGCCCTGCGGACGCTTGGGCCGCGGCCTTGGTCGTCGCGTTCTGGGCGTCGTTGAGCGGCGCGCGAACCGCGCTCGCGGCGGGCTGCGTCGCAGCCCCCCGGTCGGCCCAGTACTGAACGCTCGTGGAGATGTTCCCTACTGCCTGCGCTTCCTGCCCGAGGTCCACGTGCACGATCGGTTGGTCGACGACGTCGTTCGCGGTCACTCGGACTTGCACGATTTCGTAGCCGACGCCCGAGGTCGAAACCGGCGGCCCGAGGAAGGTCGGAGCCACGACGGTAAGGGTGCTCGCTCCCTTTCCTTTGGACGGTCCGTACTCGAACGGGAAGCCCTCCTTCAGGAACGTCCCGTCCTGTTGGACGATCGCGATGCCCCCGGCCTCCATGCGGATCGTCTGGGAGGGATACCGCTGGTTCACAAGCGAGAGGGACAACGAGCCGAGCGATCCGTCCGTCGAGGCGAACGAGCCACACTGGAACGCGCTCGTGTACCGATGGCTGAGCTCGAGGTAGATCCAGCGGATGGAGGACGCGTCCGGCGCGGGGTAGTATGTGCCTCCCGTCGTCGTCGCGATCTGCGAGAGGAGGTTCGCGTCCGGCTCGGAACCGAGCCCGATCGTGTAGATCGTGACGTTGAGCGCCTTCGCCCGCTGCGCCTCCGACAGCGCGAGCGCGTTCTGCCACGGGAAGTTGTTCTGCCCGTCCGTGAGGAGGATCATGACCTTCGCGTGCTTCGGGTCCCCGTACGACCGGAACTCGTCGTTCGCGATCCGGATCGCGTCCCCGAAGTTCGTACCCCCGTTCGCGTCGATCGTGTCGAGCTCGGACTGCGCCTGCGCGTAGTCCGGGAACCCGTTGTGGCCCACTGAGTAGAGGTGCATGACGGGCCCGCCAACGTTCGCGAGGGTGAAGCGCGCGACGCTGTCGAAGTCGACGATTGCGACGCGGTCCGGCCGGGTGAGCTGGCCGATGTATTCCTTCGCCCCGGAGATGCGGAGCCGTTGCGGGTCGTTCCATTGCATCGAGCCGGAGCTGTCCATGAGGAGGATCACGTCTTGGTCAATCTTCGCGACGTTCGCGCGGAAGAAGTTCGGGACGAAGCGGAAGGAGAAGGACGGCCCGGCTTCCGAGACGTTGAGGGCGAGGGTCCCGGGGCTCGTGGCCCCAAGGGGGGACGCCGGGTAGGTCCCCAACGGGATCGGGATCGTGTATTCCGACCCCTCGACCTGCGGCCCCGCGAGGAACGAGCGAAGCTGCCCGAACGATTCAAGGACTTTGTGCGACGTCTCCCATTCCGCGTCGTACTGGCGGTTCGGAAGGGGCGCGAGGAGGGCGAGATTGATGAACACGAGGACGATGAGGAGGGTGAACAGCGTTGCCACGGTCGATGCGACACCGTGCCGGTCGTTCCGCAAGGATCGGGACATGCCTTCGGCCCCCGACCCCGCTCCCGACGGAAGATACGGTCGCTCCCGCCATCGTTCGTGATTCTTGAATGTGGGAACACCCGCCGCGGCGCGCGGTCCGTAAGCCTAAATACGACCCCCCGATAACGCGCGCACGCGTTCGGGGGGTCTCCTCGTGAAAGGGAAGATGCGTGCGGCGGTGAAGACGAAACCCGCCTTCGGCTCGATCCAGGTGAAGAAGGTCGACATCCCCGCCATCGAGCCGGACGAGGTGCTCGTGAAGCTCAAGATCGCCTCGATCTGCGGCACGGACATGCACATCTACGAGTGGGACGCCTGGTCCCAGAAGCGGATCAAGCCGCCGCTCGTCCAGGGTCACGAGTGGGCGGGGGAAGTTGCCGAGGTCGGGAGCGCGTGCACCTGGGCGAAAGTCGGCGACTACGTGAGCGGCGAAGGCCACATCAACTGCGGCCACTGCTACCAGTGCCGGACGGGGAACCCGCACGTGTGCGAGAACGTCACGATCCTCGGGATCGACCGGCCGGGCTCGTTCGCGGAGTACATGCCCGTCCCGGAGCGGAACCTGATCAAGAACGACGCGGACCTGCCCCTCGAGTACGCGACGATCCAGGACCCCCTCGGCAACGCGGTGTACACGGTCTTCAACGGGGACTGCGTCGCGAGAGACGTGGCGATCTTCGGGCTCGGCCCGATCGGCCTCATGGCCGTGGCGGTGTGCCGCCACATCGGCGCGAAGCGGATCTTCGCGGTCGGGCACAAGAACGAGTACCGGATCCGGCTCGCGAAGAAGATGGGCGCGGACCGGGTGATCAAGTCGAGCGAAGAGGACCCGATCGAGGTCATCATGGACGAGACAGGCGGGCAAGGCGTCGACGAGGCGCTCGAATTCTCTGGCGGGGAGGATGCGCTGAAGCAGGCGCTCAAGGTCCTGAAGTCCGCGGGACACATCCAGATTCTCGGCTTCTACGCGAAGCCCGTCACGATCGACATCGACTCACTCACCACCAAGGGCGCGTCAATCCACGGAATCCACGGGCGCCGGATGTTCGAGGACTGGTACCGGATGCAGGGGCTGTTCAAGTCCGGGATCAACCTCATGCCCGTGATCACGCACAAGTTCCCGCTCGACGACATCGCGGACGCGATGGAGCTCATGCGGTCCGGCGATTGCGGGAAGGTCGCGTTGCTCCCTTGAGGTGACGACGATGCAGAAACGGGAACCGGAAGCGTTCATGCGGGAGGAATACGAGAAGCTCGTGGCGGCGGACCTGGACTGGAAGCTCCGCACGCTCCAGGGCCCGACGGGGCCGCGCGCGATTGTGGACGGAAAGAAGTCGATCGTGCTGTGCTCGAACAATTATCTGAACCTGTCCGCCCACCCGAAGGTCCGGGAGGCGGGGAAGAAGGCGATGGACACCCACGGCGCGGGGAGCGGGTCCGTCCGCCCGATCGCCGGGAACATGGATCTCCACGAGGAGCTCGAACGCCGGATTGCGAAGTTCAAACACCGCCAGGCGGCGCTATATTACATGAGCGGGTTCGCGGGCAACGCCGGTCTCATCCCGCAACTGGCGGGGGAAGGCGACGCGCTCTTCACGGACGAGCTGAACCACGGGAGCATCATCGACGGCGTCCGCCTGACGAAGGCGACGCGCTTCATCTACAAGCACAACGACGTGGCGGACCTCGAGCGCGCGCTGAAGGAGGCCGACCCGAAGTTCAAGAAACTCCTCGTGATTAGCGACGGCGTCTTCTCGATGGACGGCGACATCGCGCCCGTCGGGGACATCGCGAACGTCGCGGAGGAGTGGGGCGCGATGGTCTACATCGACGACGCGCACGGAGAGGGCGTCCTCGGAGACGGCGGCCGCGGCGTCGCCTCGCACTTCCACGTCGAGGACAAGATCCAGGTCGAGCTCGGCACGTTCTCGAAGGCGCTCGGGGTCGTGGGCGGGTACGTCGCCGGTTCCAACGATCTTCGGAATTACGCGCTGAACAAGAGCCGCACGTGGCTCCTGAGCGGAACGCCCACGCCCTCGACGACGGCCTCGTGTATCGCCGCGATCGACGTGCTAGAGACGGAGCCGCAGCACGTGAAGAACCTGTGGGAGAACACGAACTACTTCAAGAAGGAGCTGAAGTCGATGGGCTTCGACATCGGCCGGAGCGAGACGCCGATCACGCCGGTCATGACGGGGGACCCGACGACCGCGAAGAAGCTGAGCCAGCGGCTGTTCGAGCTCGGCGTGTTCCGCGGATCCGCACGATCATGAACGCGGGGCTCACGCGGAAGGACCTCGACGAGGCATTGGCGGCGTTCGACAAGGCGGGGAAGGAAGTCCGGCTCCTGAAGTAGTCACACGCTAGGGCGGCGCTTCTTCCGCGCGTAGTAGAGCTTAGACACGTCGTAACCCAGGCTCCGGAACAGCGATGCGGAGGCGCGGTTGTCGGATTCGATGAGCGCCCCGAAGATCTCCATCCCCTGGCGGCGGAGCCGCCCCTCGCATTCCGCGACGAGTCGGCGGGCGACGCCGCGGCGTCGATACCCCGGATCTACCGCCAATCGGTTGATCCACGCCTTCCGCAGGTCGTGCGTCCCGAAGACGCAGCCGACGAGGCGGTCCCCGTCGAACGCGCCGAGATACGTCGTCGGGAATGCCGCCAATTGGCGGCGGAACGCCGTGGGACTCTCCCGTCCGCGAGTGTGCGGGTTCATTTTCGTACCCGCCAAGAGCGCGATGACGCGTTCGTAGTCTCCGACTCGAAGCGCCCGAATGCGGATCCTAGGCGACGCGGGCGCCAAGCTCGCCCTCCTCGTCCGGCCGCAGAAGGATTACGCGCCCGTCCTGTTGGACGGCGCCGAGGACGAGCACCTCGGAGGAAAAGGTCGCGATCCGCTTTGGCGGGAAGTTGACCACCGCCAACACGGGACGGCCGACAAGCTCCTCCTTCGGGTACCAAGGTCGGATCGCCGCCGACGTCCGCTTCACACCGAGGGGCCCGAAGTCGATCGTGAGCTTGTACGACGGGTTACGCGCTTCGGGGAAATCCTCCACCGCCAAAATGCGCCCCACCCGGACGTCGACCTTGCGGAACTCGTCCCACGAGAGCACGGAAATCGCCTTACCGCGGAGGCGCAGGCCGCCGACGCCCCTCTGGGTTGACGCCAAGGCGGCGGCACAGGCGGAGGTGATCCTCTGGAGACGCCCACTCCACGAACAGGTATTCCGCAATCTTGTCCTCGGTCATCCCGAGCCGGCGTGCCTCTTCGACGACGAGCGCGTACGCCTCGATCTCCGTGGGCCGGTCCACGTACGGGTACCGCGTGTCGTACAGGTTCCGCCCCTCCTTGAGCTGCTTGATGTGCACGAGCTCGTGGAGGATGTCGAGGTACACGGTGTTCCGATCCCCGTTCGCGAGGTGGTTGTGGCCGATGTAGATCGAGCCCTCCTTGTCGTCGACGAACCCGTACATGTCCTCCGTGGAGACGACGAGCTTCGTGCCCCGGATCACCGCCAACCGCTCTCCCTCGTCCGGGTAGACGGTCGCGAGGGTGTGCGACCTCTCGAGCCCCTCGAAGACGTCCGCGACCGTGTACGAGCCGGGGTCCACGGTCCGGATGGACCATCCCATCGCGCGTCCCATCGCCCGGGGCCTATTTGAGTCCGCGGGCAAGAAAGAGTGGCGGGGCCCTTCTCTCTAGGACCCCGCGAGAGCCGAGCCAGAAGGCGGGGTTGCGCCTGTGGCTGTGGACCACGGACTCCCGAGAACGGCTTACGGTTCGCCTGGTACGTACCCCGTCTCTACCGCCAAGCCCCCATCACTTGCGCTTCTTCGAAATGGCTTGGACCTGGGACTCGAGCTTCGCGAGCCGCTGCTGCATCTTGAGCGTGTCGTCCTTCAGCTTGTCGACGTCCGCCGCGAACTCGCCCTTTTTCCCGACCTCGGCTTGGTGGTCACGGATTTTCTTGATCGCCCGCCGCGCAGCCTTCTGAGTTCCGCCCAGCGGGTCGTGCTGCTCGAGCTTCCGGAGTTCCCCGATCGCGGCTGAGTCCCCGAGGGTCGCGAGCGCCGCGCACGTCACGTTGCGTACGAAGTACTCTGAATCTTTGAGGAGCGGGAGGAGGAACTCCCGGACCTCTTGGCGGCGATTGTCGTGGAAGTCACCGAGCTTGCCGAGCGCATCGATCGCGGCGACCCGGATGAACACGTAGTTCCGCCGGCCCGTGTGTTTCATGCACACTTCGAGGCCCCGCGCGTCGCGCAGCGTCGCGAGCCCGCTGAGCGCAAGCCGCGTGACCGCGCCTGCGTGGCTCGGCCGGTCCATCGCTTTCGTGATCGCCTCGAACGCCTTCGGGTGGTGCGTGCTCGCGATCGCCTGCCCTGCGGCGGCGCGGACATAGTCCTTCGGATCGTTCGCGTAGGCGCGCGACAACGCCGCCAACGCGTCGTCATCCTCCCGGAACTTCCCGAGGGCCTCGACGGCCCCGCGGCGCACGCGCGCGTCCTTCTCCGCGAGCCCGTCTTTCAGGAGGACGTCCCTCGCTTCCTCGGTTCCGATCTCCCCGAGGGCTCGGGCGGCCGCGCGTCGGGCGCCCCAGAACGCGTCCTTCGTCAACGCCCGGCGGAGCGCCGCGATGACCTTCTCGTCGTGGAGGATCTTCCCGAGGCCCTCGCACGCCTGCATGCGGGCGGCCGCGGTCGGGGCTTTCTCGACCTGGTAGACGAGCTCCTCCTTCCCCTTCTCGAACGTGACCTTCTTCAGGATCCAGTTGCCGGGGTCGAAGAGGACCATGTCCGGCTTCGCCTTGAACGGGATGTGGAACGTGTTCTCCTTGTCCGTGATCTCGACCCGCTCGGTCCGGGACGCGCCACCGTTCGCGACGAGGATCTCGACGGGCGTCCGGAACAGGGGCGTGAGGTCCTTCACCTCCTGCTTCTGCTTCACGCTCACCGCCACGAGTTTGGCGGCGTCGTCGTACTTGTACGAGACCTCGAACTCGGGGTGGCCACCCTTGTACACCCACTCCGCGAAGAACCAGTCGAGGGACTTGCCCGTCGCCTCCTCGATCGCCTCCTTGAAGTCGTTCGTCTCGACGTTCTTGGCGGCGTGCTTCTTCACGTAGTGCCGGATCGCCTTCCACCACAGGGCGTCGCCGAGGACGTACCGGAGCATGTGGAGGACGCACGCGCCCTTCTGGTACGTGTGCGCGTCGAACATGTCCTCGGGCAGGAGGAACTTCGTCGTCACGATCGCGCGGCGGTAGTTGCCCGCATCCTCCGCGAAGTACCCGTCCGCCTCGCCGATCATGCGGAGCTGGAACTCGTCCGGCCCGAACCGGTGCTCGAACCACAGCTCCTCGAAGTAGTCCGCGAAGCCCTCGTTGAGCCAGATGTGGGGCCACGCCTTCATCGTGAGGTAGTCTCCGAACCATTGGTGGGCAAGTTCGTGCGAGACGAGCGGTTCCGTCTCGAAGTTCGGCCGCGCGCTCTCCGGGTGGAGCGTCGTGTCGATGAGCGTCGTCATGCTCGTGTTCTCCATCCCGCCAAACGTGAATCGCTCGACGACGACCTGCGCGTACTTCGGGTACGGGTACTTCTGCCCCGTCACCTTCGAGTAGAAGTCCATCATGTTCTTCGTCTCGGAGAACGCGAGGGGGACGGACTTGGCGCTCCCCTTCGGCACGTAGTACTGGAGCTGGATGCCGTTCCACGGTTCCTCGACGAGGTCGAACTCCCCCGCCGCGAGCGCGATCAGGTAGTTCGAGTGCGGGACGTCCTGCCGCCAGTGGAACGTCCGGCCGCCGTCCGTGACCGCGACGAGCCGGCCGTTCGAGACCGCCCGCCAGCCGCGAGGCACCGTGATGAGCACCTCGGAGGTCATCTTGTCGTTCGGCGCCTCGTAGCACGGGAACCAGAACTTGTTGTCCTCGGACTCCCCTTGGCTCCAGATCATCCGATGGTACTCCGGATGCTCCTTGTCGGGCGCCACGTAGAACAAGCCCTTCCGGGGCTTGCCCTCGTACCGGATTGCAATCGTGAACTCCTGTCCGGCCTTGAACGCCTTCGGGAGCGTCACCGCCAATTTGCCATCGCGATGCTCGAACGGGAGCGCCTTCCCGCCGCCGCGGACGCCTTTGATCGTCAGGTCGACCGCATCGAGGTCGATCTTCCTGAGTCCGTCATTGATCGGAGTGAGCGTGAGGGTGGATGTCCCTTCGACGGCGCGGCCGGGGAGGTCCGGCGACACCTCGAGCCGCACGTGCTTGACGTGGAACTCCCGGTCCCGGGGCTGGTTCTCCGGCGCGGCCTCGTCCGCGAAGACTTTGTCCCCGAACGTTCCCGTCGACTGGCGGCAGATCTGGAGCTCTTCCCCGGCCATCTCCCGTCCCAACCGGAACGCCGCAACTTGGGGACGCCACTTAAGGGTTTGGGGCACATGGAGACCGAAGGCTTTTCCCCGCCACCCGGTTGCGGGCGCCGGAGTCCTCGATGGCGGACATCGGGCACGCGGCCGTGGCGAAACTCGGCCGCGAAATCCTTCGGGCGCGTTGGGACTTCCACCCGACCACCGCCTCGGGTGTCGGCCTCCACGGATACGACGGCCTACTTGGGAACTATTCGCCGTCCTCGCTCCATCGGCGGCGCGCTCAGGTCGAGAGGCAACTCGGCGCGCTCGACTCCCTCGAGAGAAGAGTCCGACCGACCGGCCGCGCGCGGCTCGAGGCGGGCGTCGTGCGGGGCATGCTCTTGTCGGAGCACTTCGACCTGGTCGACTTCCGGGAGCCCCAGACTCTGCCGCCCTACTACCTGTTCCGCCTCAACATCGTGAACTACCTGGGCAGGAACTACGCGCCGCTCGACCGACGCCTTCGCGCGATCGCGCGGATGCAATCGGGGATTCCCACGTACCTCCGGCAGTTCCGGGCCGTCGCGGACCGTCGCCTCGCGGAGACGTACTACGAGATGGGCGAGATGGCGGCGAAGGGGATGGCGGACGCGTTCGAGCGGGAACTCCCCGAGCACCTCGCGCACGTCTCCCCCGCCACGCGGCGGTTGGTCGAGCGAACGAACGCCGCCGCGATCCGCGAGATGAGGGTGCTCGCGAACGAGCTTGAGACGAAGTTCAAGCCACGGGTGACGAGGGAGTTCGCCATCGGCGCGCGGAAGTACGAGAGGATGATTCGGGCAGAGCATTTGGCGGTGATCCCGTTGGACCGCCTCCTCGACGTCGGGATGCAGGACCTGGAGTCGAACCGGCGCGCGTTCATCGAGACCGCCGCCAAGATCGACGCGGTCAAGACGCCGCAGGCGATGATCGAGGCGATCTCGCGCGACCATCCGACCGCGGCGGGGCTCATTCCCGATACGGAGCAGATGCTCGAGGACCTTCGCCAGTTCGTCGTCGACCACGACCTCGTGTCCGTGCCGTCGGAGGAGCGCGCCCGCGTCATGGAGACGCCGCGGTTCTACCGGTTCGCGACCGCCGCGATGAACTCGCCGGGAAGTTTCGAGAAGGTCGCGAAGGAGGCGTTCTACTACGTCACCCCGGTCGAGCCGTCATGGCCCGCCGAGAAGCAGGAGCAGTGGCTCCGCCACCTGAACTACACGAGCCTCCGGAACATCTCCGCCCACGAGTGCTACCCCGGGCACTACGTGCACTTCCTCCACCGCCGCCGCGTGAAGTCCACGATCCTGAAGTCGTACTACTCGTACGCGTTCACGGAAGGGTGGGCGCACTACTGCGAGGAGATGATGGTCGACCAAGGGCTCGGGGACGGTGACCCGCGGGCGCGCCTCGCGATGCTCCAGGACGCGCTCCTCCGCGACTGCCGGTACGTCTCCTCGATCCGGATGCACACGCAGGGCTGGACGTGGGAGGACGCGACCCGGTTCTTCATGGAGCACGCGTTCCTCGACCGCCTGCCCGCCGAGCGGGAGGCGAAGCGCGGCACGTGGGACCCGGGGTACCTGAACTACACGCTCGGCAAGCTCATGATCAAGAAATTGCGGTCGGACTATCTCGGACGGACCCCGGACGCGACGCTCAAGGAATTCCACGACGAAGTCCTCGCCTTGGGAGCGCCGCCTCTCGGGCTCGCGCGCGAGCACCTGCTTGGCGGGGACGCCGGACCCGCCCTCTAGCGGCCCGGTCGGGTGGCGGCGGGCGCGAGCAAGCCCCGCACGTCGTACCCGCGGGATTGGAGGACCGGCTCCGTGATCCGGCGCGCGAGGTCCTCGAACGCGCGCGTCACGTTGTCGCCGCGCTTCGCGCTCGTGTACAGGTAGGGCATGTCCCTCGGCTCCGCGAACGCCTGCACGTCCCTCTCCCGGATCGCGGGCTCGAGGTCCGCCTTGTTCACGAGGAGATGGACGGGGATGTCCCCTGTGATTTCCGCGGCGCCGGAGACCCACGAGTCGAGCGTCGGCAGCGTGGGCTCGTCCGCCGAGTCGCACACCGCCAAGATGCCCTGGCAGCCGTGGAAGTACGCCGCGCGGAGGAGTTCGCGGAACCCGAGGTGGCCCATGATGTCCCACACCTGGATCAGCGCGTGGACGCGGAGGTCCGCCTGCGGAATGAACAGGTCGACCTCCTTCTTGCTCACCTTCGTGCCCAACGTCTGCACATACTTGTCGGAGAACATGTCGAGGACGTACCGCCGGACGAGGCTCGTCTTCCCGACGCCGCGCTCGCCGACGAGGCAGACCTTGAGCTTGACCCGTTCCGTGCGCATCCCGTGACTCTTGACGGGGAACAAGTACGTCGGTTTGGCTATAAGCCGTTCGGGAACATTCTTCGATTTGGTTCTGACCCGATCGCCTACGTGCCCCGCCGGAGCCACGGCTCCTCCGTCCGAGCGAGCCAGGCGGCCGCGCCGAACAAGAAGAGGGCGAGGCCGGGGATCGCGATCAGCAGAACGAAAGAAAATGACAGGGGGAAGAAAAAGGCGACGAGCAGAAGGATGAGGCCGAAGACGCGGAACCAGCGGGCGCGGCCCTGCCACGTGTCCGTCCGCAGGTGGCGCAGCACAGTCCGGGAACGGGCGGCCGCTTAAGCGCTTCGCGTCGTGCGCTCCACCTCGACCGCTAACTAGATACGAAATGGTC
>VBMQ01000009.1 GCA_005878375.1 Methanobacteriota archaeon
CCGGCTTCGGTCGGGGAACCTCATCCCCGCCAACGACCGCGGTGAAGAACTCGCGGATGCCCGCCAATCGCAGCATCCGATCGGCGACCGCTTGACGGCGCGTCGTCATCGTCCCGATCCTGCGGTCCCGCAGCACCGCCAACGTCTCTAGCACGCCGGGGTAGGTCCGCACTCCCTTCTCGAGCGCCGCCTGGAATCGGCGGTAGTAGTCGTCGTTGATCGCCGCCACTCGGGGTCCGCGCATCCCGCGGGTGATTTCCATTTGCTTCGTCAGCGGGAGACCGACGAGCGGTCGGAGTTGCTCTGCTGTCAACGGAGGCTCCCCGAACGCCGCCAGGGCCTCGTTCTGCGCTTGCAGGAGCTGCTCGAACGTGTCGAGCAGCGTGCCGTCGAGGTCGAAGAGGAGGGCCAACACGCCCCGCGGAATCCCGAGCCGGGGATGAACTCTCGGGCGGGATGGGAACGCTTAACTCCTTTGCCGTGGTTCCCGGGACGGGGGAGCACTGTGGCGAAACTAGAGCGCGTCAGCGAAGTGAGCGTCTTCACGCGGAACCAGAAGCTCGCGAAGGAATTCTATACGCGGAAGATCGGGCTGAAGGTGCGGTCGGAGATGAAGAACATGGACTACCTCCAGCTCGGGGTCACGAAGGGCGGCGAGGACGCCGGGATCGACCTCTGGCAGCCCGACCCGAAGTGGGGCCAGGAGATGTACGAGCAGAACTCGAAGTCCGTCGGCATCGTCACCGGGATCGGGTTCCAGACCTCGAACCTCCCGAAGACCGTGGAGCAGCTCGAGGCCCGCGGCGTCAAGGTCGCGAAGGATGCCGGCTCGGAGACGTTCGCGCGATTCTGGGATCCGGACGGGAACATCCTGTTCATCAACCAGGAGCCGCGTCCGAAGGTCAGGCGCGTGGGACTGCAGTCCGTCTCGTTCATCACCGTCGTCTCTCGGAATGAGGCGAAGGCGGCCGCGTTCTTCAGGACCATCGGGTTCAAGGGCCAGAGGATCCGGGGCGAGGGCGCGGAGGGTCGGGACTTCACCGTCTATCAGCTCAGCCCGAACGGGACTGCGGTCATGCCCTTCACGCCCAGCCGCAAGATGTACACCAACCCCGCCGACTACGAGAACGACATAGCCCTGATCGGAGAGGACACGGGCATCGGAATCGAGGTCGACGACGCGTACAAGGTGCAGGACAAGCTCCTCGCGAAGGGCGTGAAATTCGCCGCCAAAGCGGAAAAGCAGGACTGGGGCGGCGTGCGCGCGCGGATCCTCGACCCGGACGGAAACCGCTACATGATTTACCACATGGAGCGATAGTTCACGCGGCGAGGAGCTCGCGGGCGATCACGAGGCGCTGAATCTCGCTTGTCCCTTCGCCAATTTCGCACAACTTGGCATCGCGGAACATCCGTTCGACGGGGTAGTCCTTGATGTATCCATAGCCGCCGTGGACCTGCACGGCCTGGGTCGTGACCCACATCGCGGCCTCGCTCGCGAACAGCTTCCCCATCGAGGCCTCTTTCTTGAACGGCAGGCCGTTGTCCCGCAGCCACGCGGCGCGGTACACGAGCATCCGGGCCGCCTCGATCTTCACCGCCATGTCCGCGAGTTTCCACTGAATCGCCTGGAAGTTCGCGATCGGCTCCCCGAACTGCGTCCTCTCCTTCGCATACCGGACGGATTCCTCGAACGCGCCCTGGGCGATTCCCACGCCAATCGCGCCGATGCCGATCCGTCCGCCATCGAGGGTCTTGAGTGCATTCACGAACCCCCCTCCTTCCGCGCCGAGGAGGTTTTCGGCGGGGACGGTGCAACCCTCGAGGAGGACCTGTGAGGTCGCGCTCCCGCGCATCCCCAGCTTGTCCTCGACCTTCCCGATATGAAGGCCGGGCGTCCCTTTCTCGACGATGAACGCGCTGACGCCGCGGCTCCCCTTCGAGGGATCCGTCTTGGCGGTAATCACGAACGTTCCCGCCACGGGTGCGTTGGTGCAGAAGCTCTTCGCGCCCTCGAGGACCCAATGGGGCCCCGACCGTTTGGCGGCGGTCTTCATGCCCCCCGCGTCGCTCCCGACGGACGGCTCCGTCAGGCCCCACGCGCCAATCTTTTTCCCCGCCGCCAGGTCGGGGACGTACCGTCGTTTCTGATCGTCGGTCCCAGCGATGAGGATGTTCCCCGTGCAAAGCGAGTTGTGCGCCGCCATGATGAGGGCGTGGCTCCCGTCGACGCGTGCGACCTCTTCCAGAGAGACCGCGTACTCGAGCACACTCGCCCCCGTGCCGCCGAGCTCTGGCGGGACGAGCATCCCGAGGAGGCCCAACCCCGCCATCTGCATGATCGTCTTCGACGGGAACTCACCGGACGCGTCCACCTCGCGGGCGATCGGCTTGACCTCCCGCTCCATGAACTCGCGGACGGTCTTCCGCAACAGCTCCATCTCGTCGGAGGGGCGAAACTGCACGGCTCAGCGAAGCCGCGAGACTATTAGGGCTTTGTCAGGGGGCCGGATGACGCTTCCGGTCGCCGAAGGTCGTGAGCATTGCGCGGACCTCCGAGAGGAGCGAGAGGGTTGCGTCGCGCTCCTGTTCCACATACTCTAAGATCTCTTGGTACTTCGCTTGTCGGTACAACGCCGGGACCTCGGCCCCTGGCCGCTTTCGCGAGAAATGTTCGATCGACGATCCTTCGAACTTTCCCGCGTTCATGAGGACGAGCACGTGGCCGAGGTCCAGCATGGCCTTCTCGAACCAGAACCGCCGGACCCCGACAGCATCCCATTCCTTCACCTTGTGATGTTGACCTCGCTCCATGAGGAACGTGAGGTCGAAGTGGAGCCGATTGCCGACGGGCACGAAGTCCCAGGTCACGTCGAAGATCCCCTTCTCGACGAGGGTCCGCAGCATCTCCTTCTCGCCCCACTCCCACTCCGCGAGAACGGTAAAGCTCCCGACCGGCCGGAGATCGTCGCCGATCGGTTGGAACTGGATCGTGACGAGCCGATCCTGCTGGGGGTCTTCTCCCTCGGTCTCGACATCGAAGTAGAAGAGAGCCACGCGCAACCATCGGGGCACGGATAATGTAGCTTCCGGCCGCCACGCCGATTCACGTGACCGTGATGAGGAGGCGCAAGAATCGGTAGGCACCTGCGGAGCCCCGAGACAACAGGAATTCTAGGGCGTAGTCGCCCGCCTGATCGATGTGGAAGACGTATGGCGTGTCGCGCGACGATCCGTCCCCGAGGAGGACGCCGAAGCTCGTTTGCGTCGCGTTCCACAGCTCGGTCCCGTTGTCTAGGCCCGCAAGCCGGACCTCAACGGTGTAATCGATGGAAATCGACTCGTGATTCACGATCACCACGCGAATCGTGGCGTTCTGTCCGATGCGAAGCGAGGTCGGATACCCACCAGGGACCCCCGTCTCGTTCAAAAGATAGAATTCCGTGAAGCCCGGCGTAATCTGGGATCGGCTCGCGGAGTAGACAATCCCAACAGACGCGATTGCCAAGGCGGCCGCGAGACCGAGGATGAGGATGCGCTCCAACCGAGACAGACCACGCAACCGCCATGAGACGACCTCGATGGAAAGGCCCAGGCGGCGGACTGCTGGCAAGGCGAGCCGGCGGCGATAGGCGACGGCGGCCGACCCGAGTGCGACGAGGGCGAGGATCGCGAGGATGATCTCAATCCGAATTCCCCATGGCGTCGCGCTGGAGATGAGGCCTGCAAGCGGCACGAGCGCCAAGCTCAGGCCGAGGCTGAACGCGACCCGCTGAACCCATCCCAAGTCCCCGTCCGCGGGGAACAACGCGGCCAGGGCGGCGTACCCCGGAAGGCAAACAACGACGAGGACGCCCGCCGCCAGACCGAGGAGCCCCCCGACCCCGGCGATCGCGAGGGGGGTCAGGACGAGGACCAGACCCGCGAGGAGGATGAGGTCATAGGGCCGTTCGCGGAAGCCTATCCTCATTCCTTCGGCCCATGAACACGGGCGCCATAAGGGTTACGCCCCACGGACGCCACCGTCCCATGCGACGTGGTGCGTAATCCTTATTTCCCCGGGACAGGAATCGATGGGTGTGACGGTAGCCCCGACCGGGGACATCCGGCCGCCCAGGAGGCTTCACGATTGGCCTCCATTGTGAGTCAGGACTTTTGGGACGAACAGAACGCGGGCGTTGACTTCCGGTTCGACGTGGCGGCCCTGAACTTCCGCGACCTGTTCGACGCCCATCTCACACCGGGCGGATCCTGCTTCGAAGTCGGCTGCTTTCCCGGACGGTTCCTCGCGTATCTCTGTTCGCGTTTCGGATACGTCGCGAACGGAATCGACGCCACGCCGTATGTGCGAACACGGATGCCCGAGTTCCTCCGGCAACGTGGCGTTGCGTTCGGCGATTTCTTTTGCGAGGATTTTCTGAAGTTCAATCCGAAGCAGAGGTACGACGTCGTCTGCTCGTTCGGTTTCATTGAGCACTTCTCGAATGTCGAAGAAATCATCCGGAAGCACGTCGCGTTGGTTCGTCCCGGAGGGACCCTCATCTTGGCCTGCCCAAACTTCCGACGGGTGCAATTCGTCTTCCATCGGGTGTTCGACGCGGAAAATCTCCGCCACCACGTGACCTCGTCCATGGACCTCGAGGCCTGGAGGCGCATCCTTGAGGAGAGCGGCATGCAAATCGTACACGAGGGCTACTACCGAACCGCTCAATTCTGGATCCACCCCGACCGACCGAAGGGTCTAATGACGTCGCTCGGCGGCTCCCTCGTTCGCGTCGCAGACCTCCTCGACCGCCATCTCGACGTCCCGACCTCGTGGCTCTCCCCCTTCATGATCAGCATCTCCCGGAAGGTGGCTGGGGCCGCTCACCAGCGCCCAGAGCCCTCCTAGCCAGCCGTAGGTCGGCCCTCCGGGCACAGCCGCACACAATTCAGCACGACCCAAGCTCTCCCCTTTTCTGCCCCGCGCCTCATCCTCCCCGGGTCCCGAGGACGGAAATTGCGCGAAATAATGCTTTTGGCGGGTGAGTGAGCGTGGCATTCTGGCGGAGCCTCGCGAAATCAGTCACGTGGCGGCTGATTGGGCTCGCCCTCCTGGGAGGGCTCTCCTGGATCCTCACGGGCAACCTCATGGAATCGCTCCTGCTGACGGTCCTGTTCAACGGAATCCGACTCGGTCTCTTCGTCGTTCACGAAGAGGTATGGGAGCGCTGGCCGGTGCTCGCGAAAGTCGGCCGCTCGCCCGATCCCTCGCCCGTAGGAGATGTGGCACTGCATGCACGGCCTCAAGCGGACGGGAGACGGACTGCCTAGCCGCCTCCTCATGTCCTCGAGGATGCCTTCGGGAGTCGCGGGCGGGACCTCCCCCGCGAAATCGCCGAATCTCGCGGACGGGGGTCACGAACGAATCGGCCCCAAAGGCGAGAAGGCCCAGATGGTCGCGGAGATGATCCGGACCCTATCGCGGGATCCCTTCTCCGTGCAATTCCTGAGGCCGTGGCTCTGGTCCCTGCTCCCCGCCCATAGCCCTCTCGGGGACCGGCTCCCATGGATGAACTTCCGAGCGATCCGTTGGTTGAACGCGTACCTGACCCCCAAGATGAGGGTGTTCGAGTACGGGGCGGGCGGCTCGACGTTGTTCGCCGCGCGGCGTGCGGGAAGCGTAATCTCGATCGAGCACGACCCGGCATGGCACGCGCGCGTGGTTCGAGCGCTTGACGAGGAGGGCATCACGAACGTGGACCTCCGGCTCGTGCCTGCAGAGTGGCGCCCCTCGGGCACGGACATCCCGTACGGACCGGAGAGCTACACGTCCGCGAATCCCAAGGCCGCCGGCTACAGCTTCGAGGGGTACGTGCGGACCATCGATGGGGAACCCGATCGCTCGTTCGACCTCGTCATCGTCGACGGGTACGCGCGGTTCTCGTGCGTAGCGCACGCGATCCCCAAGGTGAAGCGCGGGGGCTGTTTGCTCTTCGATGATACCGATTGGAAAAAATACCATACCGCCGCGGCATTGCTGGACGGGTTTCCCCGGCGAGACTTCGTGGGCGTGACTCCGTTCCAGAGGGATATCCGCCAAACCTCGGTATGGAGGTTGTGAATGGCGTCTGCAATGTTGCCCGTGCGCGCCGATTCCCCGCCGACGCTAACGGGGACTGCGCCCTCAGGAATGGATCGACAAGTTCGCGTGGCGGTGTTCATGAAAGGATTCCCGCCGACGGAAACGGGGGGACCGGTCGAGGCCGCGTTCGGACTCGTGAGCGAGCTGCTGCGCTCCGACCTCGCGGCCGTGACGCTGATCGTCGAGACCGATTCGAAGGAAGAAGAGATCCGCGCGGCGTTTGGGAACCCACCCGGGCTGCGCGTCATCCGTCTCGATTACTTCTCGTCTTTGGACGACGTTCGCCAACTTCCGCGTGTCTTCCGCGCGTTGCGGGCAGCCGACCTCGTGCACTTCAACGAGTTCCCGGTTCGGCACATGGCCTATGTCATCCTCGCAAAGGCGTGTGGGATCCCGACCGTGTTCGCGCTTCACGGCCTCCTGACAGAGGAGGCGGGGACGTTCCTCGGGCCCGAGTATCCGCTCCGTTTCGGGGCCGACGGCGCGAGTGCAGCGCTCCACACGCCGCGCTTCCTGATCGGGGCCCTCGTACGCACGTACCGGTGGATTGCACCGCACTGGGGCGCGGTCGTGGCGAACAGCCGAGCCCACCTCGTCCGGGCGGTTGAGGCGGAGAACTTCGACCCGGCGGGCATCCGGCTCATCCCGCACGGCGTCGACCTCCCTCGGAGTCAACCGACACCCCTGCCAACCCGAGAGGGCCCACCGCGACTCCTCTTCGTGGGGAAGTTGGAGAAGGTCAAGGGGCCCGACCTCCTCCTCGACGCCTTGGCGGTTCTACAACGCGAGGGGAGGCGCGTGAGCCTCGCCATCGTGGGCGGTGGCTCCCTAGAAGGTGAACTCAGGGACAAAGCTTCCCGGCTTGGGGCCCACAACATCTCCTTCCACGGCGCCCTCCCTCATCGAGAGGTCCCGGCCCTGCTCGAGGAGTCGGACATCGTCGTCGTGCCCTCCCGCTACGAGTCGTTCGGGATTGTGGTCCTAGAAGCGATGGCGGCCGGTCGGCCGCTTGTCGCGACCGCGGTCGGAGGCATTCCGGAAATCGTGTCGAGCCCGAGAAATGCGCTCTTGGTGCCCGCGGATCCCACGGCGATTGCGTCGGCGATTCGCGAATTGATCGACCGGCCCGACCTTCGCGCCGCGATGAGCCGAGCGAACGTCGAGGATGCGGCCTCCTATTCTTGGGAGGAAATCGCGCCCCAGTATCTGTCCGTGTACCGCAATCTCATTCACGCTCCCCCGAGCGGAGTCGGAAAGCCATCGTGAAGGAAGGCGCCCGCCCGATTGGACGCTACCGGAAGAGGGCGCCGCGAATCGCGTCCCGGAGGACGGAATGGTCCTCTCTCGTCGTTCCGTGGACCGCGAAGAGGACCGCGAAGTAGATCAGCGCCCCAACGACCACGCCCGTCCACAGCGTGAGACCGGGAATCACGACGAGCGCCGCGACCATGACGGAGCCGCCAAACACCGTCTTCGCCATTGTCCCCGCCGCGCTTAACGGCCCTAGGAAGCGGCGTACCGCCAACCCTCCAACCAGCGCGAACAGGATTCTGGACGCGAGGAACGCGTATGCGGCCCCGATCGGCCCGAATGGCGGGATCAGGAGCACGCTCAGGCCTACCGTGACGACGGCGCCGACCGCGGCGATGTAGAACTTCTCCTTCGCGTGGCCGGTCGCCGCAAGCGCGGGACCGATTCCCATCGCGGCGGTCTCCACCGCGAAACAGACGACGAGGACGCGGAAGCTCTCCGCGGACGCGGCGAACGCCGGTCCGTAGAACGTCGTCACGATCGGGGCGGCGTAGATCCAGCCGCCAAACGCAAGGGGGACGCCGCCGATCAACGAAAGCTTCTGAATGCGTTGGAGCACGGAGACGAGACGCTCCCGCGACTCCCGGTGGATCCGGGACATCATCGGTAGCGTGGTCAGGCTGACGATACTGAGGAACGAGAACAGGGCGAACAACAGGGTGAAGGCCGCGTTGAACAACCCCGCCTGTTCCGGCCCCTGCAGGACCGTCAGGAGGACCAGCCCCGTCGTGTACGTGAACGTGCCGACCGCGTTGAACGACGCGAACGGCGCTGCGAGCCTCAGGGCGCGGACCACGGCGGGGCGGTCGACTCCCCTCTCGAACCACGCGAACCGCCGCCGCCCGATGGCCGCGGACAGGGCGAACAGGACGAAACTCCCGCCCAGGAACGCGAGGGAGACCTCATAGAGCCCGTAACCGAGGAACAGCAGCGAGACAACGACGCTCACCGTGACGACTCGTTCGGCGATGGTCACAATCGCGCCGAACTCGAGCTTCTCGAACGCCCGGAAGATGGACGTGAAAGTTCCCGCGCATGTAGTGACCAAGCTCGAGGCACCGAGCAGGACCGTGATGACACGAGCGGCGGGGTCGTCGAGGATTACCTGGACGGCGGCCCACAGCGCGACGAGGGCGATTGAAGAAAGGACGATTCGAATGGAAAGGACGAGGGTCAGGTACAGGCTCGCCTTCGATCGGTCCGCGGCGACCTCGGTCGCGATGACTTCGTCGAGCCCGAGAGAGACGACGAGCAGGAACCAACTGGGGAACGCGAATCCGAAGACAAAGATCCCGTACGAGGCCACGTCAAGTCTGCGGGCGAGGACGATCGAGGCCCCGAGCGTCAGCACTTGGGCGATGATTTGGGCGATCGCCGCCGACCCGAAGTTCCGCCCGAAGCGTCGTGCGTCCGCCGATGGCTCCTTTGGCGCGAAGTCCGATGGATCGCGCCGGGCTCCCCACGTCACCATTGTACCTCAAGCTCCGGCAGGTCACCCTCCACACGTCCCACCCGTGCGAGGGTCGTTTCAATCGCGCGAAGGAACCCGGTTGCTTGGTGACGGGGCGTGAACCTCGCGAGGACCCGTTCTCGCGCCGCGTCTCCCATCCGCTCCCGCAAGTCTGGATCGTTGCAGAGCTCCGCGAGCGCGGCCTCGAGCGCGCGGGGGTCGCCTCGAGGCACAACCGTGCCGCTGATCCCATCTTCAACCATGTCCAAAGCCGCGGCCGCTCCGTCCGAGGACACGGTCGGGAGGCCGGAACTCATCGCCTCGTTCAGCACGAGTCCCCAGACGTCCCGCCGGGTCGGGAAGACGAAGATGTCGGCGGCTCGATAGTACTCGGGCAACGCCTCCTCGGGGGCGTACCCCACGATCCGGACGCGCCCACGGAGGCTCGGGTCGTTCTCGATCCAAGACTCCATCTTCGCCCGAAGGCGGCCCTCCCCCACGACGAGCAGATGGGCCTCGGTCCCCCCGCGCTGCACGGAACGAAACGCCTGGATCAAGTCGGGGAGCCCCTTGCTCTCGGTCAACCGACCGACGTACAGACAGACGGTCCCCGCAGGGAGGCCGAGCGCCGCGCGGAGCGCCTGCTTCTCCTCGGGAGAACCCACCGGCGAAAACCGCTCCACGTCGACCGCGTTCGGCGCGACAAAGATGCGATCGTTCGACGCGCCGAGCTCAAGCAAATGTTCCCGGGAGGCACGACCGGGGACGATGACGCCCGCGCTTCGCGAGACAAGCTTTCGGACGAGGGACGGAGCCCATTGGCCGACGAGGGAGCCGCCAAGGGAGGTGCTCTCCGAGCTGAGGAGGAACGGGATCCCCATCCCTCCGAGGAGAAAGGAGAGCGCGAGGCAGGTCGGCTGTTCGTAACCGCCGAGGATCACCAGGTCGGGAGGATGATCGGACAGTTCTCGGATCATTCCCGGATTGAAGTGGGCCGTGAACATGTCGCGGTGGGAGAAGTCAAGGCCCCAGTCTCGAAACACACGCACGTACCGGCTTCGGGGCGGGGTCCATCGGCGGTTCCGCTCCGCGGACGCCATCAACCACGTTTCGAACTGAAGCCAGGGGGATGCCTCCAGGAGATCGAGCACCGGCAAGCGGTACGGTGGAAGGAGGTTGGTGATCCGCACCACTCGCGGCAGCGTGCGCGTCCCCCCGACCGCGTTCCGGGACCACGACGGGCCTTCGTCGCCCTGCACCGCGCGCACGGGTCCCGGGGATGTCGGGCGGGCCCTCCCTGTCCCCAGCTCGGGTCGGACGCGCGTAGCCTCTCCACTCCACAACGAGCCCGACTCCCCCGAGATCGATGGGGCATGCGCGAACGCTCGCGCTTCCTCGGAGGAGAGTGGTCTGCGGAACAGAAGGACGGCGGCGATGTCGCCGAAGAATGGGAGATAGAACTGACCTTCGTGGGACTCCTTCGCGACGTAGCCTTCGACGGGGCGGCCCGGGTTCCAGATCCCGAAGGCACGTCCGGGGGCACGGCAGTCGTTGACGTACAGCGCGATATTCCGTCCGTTCAGGCGGGTTCCCCGGCGCCCGTTGAACGTCGCGACCAAGGCGCACCACCGCTGCGTCGACACGATGCCCGGGTCGGACTCGAATGCGTCCCCGCGGGTGTCCGAGAACCGGAACCGATCGTTCTCGTCGATCCAGAGCGAATACAGGTCGTCGTACGAGAGGATGTGTTGGTGAACCCCGAGACCGGTGAACCGAAGCCAGACGGCGATCGTGAAAGCACCACGCGCGTGCAGAGCCCGGGCCGACGGCAGGCCGATGTAATCCGAGGCCGTCCGGAATCCCAGCGCCGGTCCGAAGGGACCCGGCACGACGTGGGTCCCCTCCACCGCACCGTCGTTCCCTTTCCCCGAAAAGTCCCGCAGGGCGCCGCGGCGGGCGAGGGTCCTCATGTCGTAGGAGAGGACGAGACCGCGGGCGGAGATCTCCGGGCTACCCGTCGGGAACTGGCTCGATATCCCCTCGAACGACATTCGTGTGCGTCCTCCCCGCCGCCAGGTCTCCGGAGGATCGCGCCGCGGGGGCGCTCACATGTATCCGAGTTCCCGGAGGCGGTGCATGATTTGCTCCTTGTCTTGCGCCCGGCCCATCCGCTCCGGAATGCTGTCGAAGTCTTGCTCCCATGCAGGCGTGTCCCCGACGCGGCGGGAGTCGTACTTGCCGTCGAACGACCGGTAGCCGCGATCGTAGAGCGGATGCCGCGGAAGGCCGAGGCGCAGGGTCTCCGTCCACACCTCGCGCTCGGTAAAGTGCAGGATGGGGTGGACGCGGACATGTGGAGGGTCGGCGCGAGGGCTCACGAAACGCTCTCGAGAGCGGGCGTCGTCCTCATCCCAGCGGATCCCCGTGAACGCGCAGTCGAAGCCGTGCTTCCGGAACGCGGCGTTCATCGGCACGGTCTTCAGGAGATGGTTCGCGACCAGGTTACCGAGCGCGTACGGGAACGTTCGCTCGCGGAAGCCCGTTCGCATCACCTCGCTTTGATTCTCCTGACTCAAGTCCTTGACCCGGATGGGAGCCCCGGGCGCCGGTCGGAAGCCGAGGATGTCGTCGTTCCGCGCGATGATCGACTCGAGGCCCCAGTCTTTCACGACCTCGTCGAAGAGTCGCCACGTTTCGTCGAAGTGGGTCCCGTGATCGATGAAGAGGATGGGCGGACACGGCACGCCCATCTCCTTGCACACGGATCGGACGTACCATAGGGTCAGGGTGCTGTCCTTCCCGGCGGTCCAGAGGACGACGGGGCGTTCGAACTGCCCCATCCCGTCCTCGACGACGATCTTCGCGATCCGATCCTTCGACTCCAGCGACAGTCCGTCCCGACTCGGAACGAACACGACCGCTTCCGGCTCCGAAACCTGCATTGCGCACGTGGTAATTCCCCAGATGGCCGACTTGCAGAGGATTATAAAAGAGGCATGCGCCGAACGGTGCGTCCCGGTGGCACCTGTGTTCGCTTTATCACAGGGCCGGTTCAGCCCCCGCCGACCAGGGAGCCGACGAGCCCCCGCCAGCGGTGCCGGAAGACGTCGAAGTTGTATCGGGGTAGGATGAAGTCTCGGGGTGCGAATTCGGCTCTCGCAGCCAACACCCGCCGAATCGCCCGTGCGAAGTCTTCCGCTTGGGCTCCCGGCACCGCAATGCCGCAGGGGCCCAGGCCGTCCGGAAACGGACACGCGGCGTCGCTCACTACCGCCGGTAGGTCGCACGCGAGCGCTTCAAGGAGGGAGAGGCTGAACCCCTCGTAGCGGGACGGCAGGAAGAAGAAGTCGCTGGCGGCGTACCAGTCGGGCAGCTCCGGGTGCGCGATGCGTCCCAACGACCGAACGTTTTTCCGCACCTCCGCAGGGCCCCCCGCCACGAGGAAGAGGACCTCGGGGAGCTGATCCGCCACGCGTAGCAGGATGTCATAGCCCTTCGAGTGGTCAGGCCGGCCCACGAAAATCCCAATCGGGGTCTCCAGAGGAAGGCCCAGCGCTTCGCGCGCCCGGCGCGACTCTGAAGGATGAAAGGCGTCGATGTCCACCGCGTTCGGGATGAATCGACCCTTCAGGCGGTAGAAGGACTCGACCTCGTGCAGCACGCGATGGCTCACCGCCACGACGTGCTTCCCCATCCCCGCCAAGCGGTCGAACATGGCCGTGACGCGACCGGTCGTGACGCGATCCCCCCGAAGCGAGAGCGCCTGGCGGGCGAGCCCCGCCATCGTGAAGTGATAGACCTGAATCAGGGGGACCCCCGGGTTCGAAAGGGTCAGTGGCCAGCCGCTCACGCCATTGCTGATGATCACGTCGAACGGGGCCTCTCGATGCCGCCGAAGCAAGGTCCGCGCCGCGCGGACCGCAGCGACGGGCTGCTCCAATCCGACGCGTCGGAGGTCCGTCCCGCGGGCGTCACCGTTCCCGCGGGAATCCGCGAAAATCTCGATCGGGCCCAGCGCTCTCGCCAAGCATTGGTTGAAGACCTCGACCCCACCGCCCGGGCGTCCCGGGCCGTACGGAGTGAGGACGGCGACCCGAGATCCGCTCATCCCGCCTGCCCGCCCACGGATTGAGCGCCACGCTCCGCCCCGCGGAGCACGGGCAGAGCGACCCCATCGATGTCCGGCGGGGGCCGGACCCCGAAGAACGAGAGGATCGTGGGGCACATGTCGTAGATCCGCGCCTGGGAGATCCGCGCCCCGTCAACGTCCTTGCCGTAGAATCCGAAGATCCCGTGGGACCGGTGGTTCACGATCCATCCCCGTCCCTTCTCCGGCCGTCGTCGCTCCCACGGTTCTCCGAACCGGGCCACGAACTCGACTCCCGCATCCGCCTCCGCCCACAGGTCGGGGGCCGCCGCGGAATGCGCGCCGGAGTAGATTTCCTCCCGCCGCCAAACGTGCGCAATCCCCGGCATCTTCGAGACGCAGTCGGCCAAGTCCGTGACGGGACGCTGCGCCTTCGCCTCTGGGTTCCGATAGAAGAGGCCTTGGTTCAGGGGGATCACGGGCGACGACCAATCTATCCGGTGCCGAAGTTGGGTCGTCGCCGCTGGCAGCCACTCGTGAAGCGGTTCCACGCGCATCTGAACCGTATCCGCAACTTTTGCCAGGAGACGGCGCTTGCGGAGGCGCTTGCGCCACGAGGCGGGGAGCGCTCGGCCCATCTTGTGGAGGGCCGACAGGGGCCTCTTCGCGTAGTCCTTCCGGAGGCGCAAGAGTCCGGCCCCCTCGAGCGGCGGGACGACGTTCACGTACTCCTTCATCGGGCCGGATCCATGATCGCTGACGAGGACGACGTTGTCCGCGATCCTCATGATGCGGCCGATCGCCTCGTCGATCGCGCGCCATGCGTCCAACACGAGCGAGTCCGAGCCGTACAGGTGATGGAGCTCGTCGATGTGGAAGACGGTGACCTGGCCGAACTTGAATCGGGGGGCGAGCCGTTCGAACGTGCGGAACTGTTGAACCATGAGTTCCGTGGCTTGGGCCGGAAATTCGGGATGGCGGGGCGGCACGAGCGTGTTCGGACGATATCCCTGCAGCCGCGGGAGAATCCAAGGCGGGGTTGCGTTCGGCGCGCCGTCGGGGCACGGGAAGCCGGAGATCAGGACGCCGTCAATGTTTCTTGGTGGGAACGTTCCC
>VBMQ01000101.1 GCA_005878375.1 Methanobacteriota archaeon
AAGACGGGCGCCTTCACGGCGACGTGCGGGATGTGCGACTCGCCGACCAGGCCCATCTCCTTGAGCGTGTGGCCGAGCATGACCTTCGTCGCGACCTTCGCGAGCGGGACGCCGATCGCCTTCGACACGTACGGGACCGTGCGGCTCGCGCGCGGGTTCGCCTCCAGCACGTAGACGGTGTCGTCCCGCACCGCCAGCTGGAGGTTCACGAGGCCGACGACCTTGAGCGCCTTGCAAATCCTGGCGGTGATGTGGCGGATTTCCTCAAGGATCTTCGGCGGAAGGTTCTGTGAGGGCAGGACGCACGCGGCGTCCCCGCTGTGCACGCCCGCCTCCTCGATGTGCTCCTGGATGCCCCCGATGTAGACGTCGTGGCCGTCGCACACCGCGTCGACGTCGATCTCCGTCGCGTGATCGAGGTACTTGTCCACGAGGACGGGATGGTTCGGCGACACCCGCGCGGCCGTCTTCATGTAGTACTCGAGCTCCTCGTCGTTGTGGACGAGCTCCATCGCGCGGCCGCCGAGGACGTACGAGGGCCGCACGAGGACCGGGTAGCCGATCTTGGCGGCGAGTTCGCGCACCTCGTCGTACGAGAAGCCCGTCGCCGCGCGCGGCTGCGGGATGTCGAGCTTTCGCATGAGGAGCTCGAACTTCCGGCGGTCCTCCGCCATGTCCACGCTCTCCGGTGACGTGCCGAGGATCTTCGTCTTCAACTTCCGGCCGGCGAGCGCATCCTCGAGCGGCACCGCCAGGTTCACGCTCGTCTGCCCGCCGAACTGGAGGATGACGCCGTCCGGCTCCTCCGCCTCGATGATGTTCAGCACGTCCTCCAGGTTCAGGGGCTCGAAGAAGAGTCGGTCGGAGATGTCGAAGTCCGTGCTCACGGTCTCCGGGTTGTTGTTCGCGATGAGCGCACCGACGCCCTCCTCCCTAAGGGCCGTGATCCCGTGGACGCAGCAGTTGTCGAACTCGACGCCCTGCCCGATGCGGATCGGGCCCCCGCCAACGATGAGGACCTTCTTCCCCGCCAGCGGCCGGAGCTCGGTCTCCTCCTCGTACGTGCTGTAGTAGTAGGGCGTCGCGGCCTCGAACTCGCCGCCGCATGTGTCGACGATTTTGTACGTGCACGGGCCGCGGAGCTGTCGGATGTCCTCTTCGGATTTCATCGCGAGCAGCGCGAGGTATTCGTCCCCGAAGCCCGCGACCTTCGCCCTCCTCAGGACCTCGCGCGTCGGCGTCGCCTTCACCTCCGCCTCGAGGGCCACGAGGTTCGCCATCTTCTCGACGAAGAACCGGTCCCACTTCGTGTGCCCGCACACCTTCGGCACGGCCCAGCCCCGCCGGAGCGCCTCCGCGACCGCGAACAACCGCTTGTCCGTCGGGTGTTCCAGCTCTTCGATCAGGTCCTCGTCCGTCCACGTCTCCGGTTCAAGCCCCGCCTTCCCGACCTCGAGGGAGCGGACCGCCTTCATCAGCGATTCCTCCATCGTCCGCCCGATCGCCATGACCTCGCCCGTGCTCTTCATCGCGGTCCCGATCTTCGCGTCGACGGTCGGGAACTTGTCGAACGGCCACCGCGGGATCTTCGTCACGACGTAGTCAAGCGTGGGCTCGAACGACGCCTTCGTCCGCCCCGTCACGGGGTTCGGGATCTCGTCGAGCGTGAAGCCGATCGCGATCTTGGCGGCGATTCGCGCGATCGGGTACCCGGTCGCTTTCGACGCGAGCGCGGAGGAGCGAGAGACGCGCGGGTTCACCTCGATCACGCGGTACGCGCTCGTCTCGGGGTGGACGGCGAACTGGATGTTGCACCCGCCCTTCACCTGGAGCGCGCGGATGATCTTGATCGCCGCGTCCCGCAACATCTGGTTCTCGCGGTCCGTGAGCGTCTGCGCGGGCGCGACGACGATCGACTCGCCCGTGTGGTACCCCATCGGGTCGATGTTCTCCATGTTGCAGATGATGAGGCAGTTGTCCGCGCCGTCCCGCATGACCTCGTACTCGAACTCCTTCCACCCGAGGACGGACTCCTCGACGAGCACCTGGCGGATGCGGGAGAGGTGGAGGCCGTGGGCGACGACGCGCTCGAGGTCCTCCTCGTCGAACGCGACGCCGCTCCCCGAGCCGCCGAGCGTGTAGGCCGCACGGATGATCACCGGGTACCCGAGTTCGGAGGCGATAACTTTCGCGTCATCTACGGACGACGCGGACTTCGATCGAGGGATTGGTTCGCCGATTCGGAGCATGAGTGCGCGGAACGCCTCGCGGTCCTCCCCCGCCACGATCGCGCCGAGGACGGTCCCGAGCAGTTCGACTCCATGCTTCTGCAAGACGCCGGTCTCCGCGAGCTCGCTGCTCAGGTTCAGCCCGGTCTGCCCGCCAAGGCCCGAGAGAATTCCATCCGGCTTCTCCCGTGCGATGACCTTCTCAAGGAACTCGACGGTGAGCGGCTCCACATACACCGCGTCCGCCGTCTCCGGGTCCGTCTGGATCGTCGCGGGGTTCGAGTTCACGAGGACCGTCCGCACGCCCTCCTCGCGCAGGGACCGGCACGCCTGCGACCCGGAGTAGTCGAACTCCGCGGCCTGCCCGATCACGATCGGCCCGGACCCGATCACCATCGCGGTCCGGATGTCCGTGCGCTTCGGCATCTACCGCCCCCGGATCCGCGCGACGAACTCGGAGAAGAGGTACGTGTTGTCGTGCGGGCCCGGGTGCGCCTCCGGGTGGTACTGTACGGACAGGATCGGCATCTCCTCGTGCACGAGGCCCTCGCACGTCCCGTCGTTCAGGTTCACGTGCGTGAGGGCGAACCCCGTGGACTCGAGCGATTTCGCGTCGACCGCGAACCCGTGGTTCTGCGAGGAGATGTACACGCGGCCCGTGCGGATGTCTTGGACGGGCTGGTTCCCGCCGCGGTGGCCGAACTTGAGCTTGTACGTCTTCCCGCCGAACGCGAGCCCGAGGATCTGGTGGCCGAGGCAGATCCCGAAGAGGGGCGTGTGGCGGTCCGCGAGCTCCTTGGCGGTGCGGACCGTGTGCGCGACGACGTCCGGATGGGCGGGATCTCCCGGGCCGTTCGAGATGATCACGCCGTCCGGCTTCCCCGCCAATACGTCGTCCGCGGTCGCGTCCCACGGGAGGACCGTGACGTCCCCGAAGGCGAGCGCGTGGTCGACGATGCTCTTCTTGACGCCGCAGTCGATGACGGCGAACTTCAGGGGCCCGCTGCCCTTGCCGACGACGGGGGTCCGCACGGAGACCTCCGCGACAAGGTTCCGCGCCTGGTCCGGGAACGGCATCGTGCGGACGGTCTTCGCGACC